>JAAEEP010000007.1 GCA_013415695.1 Methanomassiliicoccales archaeon
TTCTACAAGACAGTGTTCGGCCGCATCGTCAAGGAGAGCAAGGCCAAATACCTGCTCCAGGGAACCAACTTCACCGATGTGGAGGAGACGGTGGCCGGCATCAAGAGGCAACACAATATTCTAGAGCAGCTGGGCATCGACACCAAGAAGGAATATGGATACAAGGTCATAGAGCCCATCATCCAGCTTCGAAAGAGCGGCGTGAGATCTGTGGGCAAGGTTCTGGGACTTCCTGAGGAGATCTTCAAGAGCCCGCCCTTCCCCGGACCTGCCTTGGCCACCAGGGTCATTGGAGAGGTCACGCCCGAGAGGGTCGCCACCGTCAGAAAAGCCACGGTGATAGTCGAGCAGGAGCTCAAGGGAATAGGGGCTTTCCAGTATCTCGCCATTCTGCACGAGGACCGTGTGACGGGGATTCGTGACAAGAAGCGCGACTTCGGGCTTCAGATCGAGATCAGGTGCTGGGACAGCACCGATGCGGTCAACGCGACGCCCACGAACCTGCCGTTCGAGAAGCTCACCCGCCTGGCAAACAGGATAACCGCTGAGGTGCCTGGGGTAGTGAGCGTCACATACAACCTCGCGACCAAGCCGCCCTCGACCATTGAGGCTATCTAGAGGGCATTGCTTCTCGGTGAGATCCAGGGAACATGAGGACCTGGTCTCACCTTTTTCAATTCTATGAAGACCTAGCGGTTGGCGTCATACGAATGAGGAGGCGCGATCCCCAAGCATTTGAGAACGGGATTGATTTAATATGAGATGATTTCCTAATATACGCAGGGGATTGAATGGTTATTGCATACATATTGGTGACCTCCCGCGAACCTCCTTCCTGCAACTCGTTCAACGTTAGAGATCAGCTTCTCAAGTTGGACATCGTCAAGGAAGCCCACGTGGTATTCGGGCAGTACGATCTTATCGTCAAGGCTGAGATCTCAAATCTGGATGATCTGAAGAAGCTCATCTTCGAGGATATCCGTTCCAATGAGTGCGTTCAGACGACGACCACCCTTTCAGTCATTCCGTGAGCCGTCAGTGGACTGCTTTGCATCAAGGCCGCGATCAGGAAGGAGTTCCAGAGAATCTTCTCCGTTCACCACTTTTCCCTATGGGTCAGTTGCTTGATATCCACCCTCCCTGGTTTCGACCTTCTATCCCTACCAGGTTTGCCCACTGTCAACAGGACGATCGGTCTTACATGATCAGGAAGTTTAAGGATCTCTGAAACAATGGCTTCATCGAAGCACCCTACCCAGCAGCTTCCGTAACCCTTGCTCACAAGATACAGCTCCATGTAAGAGACAGAGGAGGCGACATCCTGCAGCACGTACAGCTCCTTCCCCCGGTCCTGATATTGGGTCTCGATCTTTGACATGTTCGCACAACAAACGATCACCGCCGGAGCTTCGGCCAGGAATTTCTGGCCAAAGGCTGCGCTCGCGAGGGCCTTCTTCTTCTCCTTGTCGACCACGATGATGAAATCTCTCGCCTGCAGGTTGCCCGCTGAAGGTGCTCTATTGCCGATTTTCAAAGTCTCGTTTATGATATAATCCGAGAGCGCGTCAGGCTTGTACTTCCTCACCGAAGTGCGTGCATCCACGCATTCATCGAAGCTTTTAGATGGTTTGGAGTACACCCTATCTGGTTCTATCTCGGATGATGGTGGCATGAGCTTCACGACCACGTCTGCGACTTCGTCGGCGCTCGCTCTCATCATCAGTGGCATCGACTCTATACCGGTCTCCTTCAGTTCCATCTTATTGAAGCTCGTGAAGAAGAGAACCCTGGGATTGGTCTCGAGATCGCATATCACCTCTAGCAGATCATCCTTCACCCTGACCCTGGAGAGATCGTCGATCTCGACCATTTCCTCAATCTCATAGCGAGGTGACTTCCAGGGAACTCCCTTTCTCTTCACCTTGATCCTTCTCAGGAATGCCAATCGCTGATCCGTTACCGCGAGAGCACCCTCTATGAACCCTTCCCATATTGAGGAGTAGATGTCGATCAGTTCTGTCTCAAGAGGTCCGCTTATGACTGGTAGATTAATGTTCTTGAATATCTCCTCGACTTTGATCTGGAAGGCACTGTAGACCTGCACCAGTTCCTCGTCTTCCCTCAGATCAATGATTCTCGCAAACATCCCGAGCAAGTCCATTGACTCTATAGAGGTCATCTTAACACCGATAATAATATTGTAATTAACACCTAATAGACCCTTGCATTGGTGGTCAATGGAAAACTTGATTTTACAATGGTGACCGTATCCAACTTGGACCTATGTCTTCCACTTGTCCCGGTTGGTCAACCCGATTATCAGGTAAATAACACCGAGGGCGGTTATTCCTAGCAACGCCCAAGTGACGATTACTGAGAGGACGATCCCCATTGGGGCAAAGATAATTCCGAGGATGAAAAAGGCCCTGTAGTCCGGCTCCACCGCTCCCTCCTTTCTCTTCTTCCAGAGGAAGATTACCAAGAATAATCCAAGAAGGGTCAACAAACCAGCAACTATCAGAAGTATCAGAATCCAATCGGTCATTGCTCTTCCTCCTGTCGGGGTTAATGACGTACAATCTACTAAATGTTGCCCTGAACGCAAATCTGTCTACTGGGCGGTCAACTGTCTTGAGCGGATACCTCGTTTTCACCGTCGATCGCGAACTGGTAGACGGTTCCGCTGTCTACAATGAAGAACACGTCTTTTTCTGAGATCCTGGTGTGGAATATCCTCAGGAAGTAGTCATTCGCCAGTTTGCTCAGGTCATTGATGGAACTCAAGGTCTGCTTGGGCATTTGGGGTATGTCTTTGTCGTCAGGTCCTCCAAAAGAAGGGCGGTCGAGTCATTTACAGTACTGTTCCGAAAACTCTGGGTTGGCTCTAGATCATACCAAGTGGATACATATTAGGGGGAATGATGAGAAGAAAGAGATTTCATCAGCGATGTGGCCGACAACTTCAAGACGACGACCGAGAACCCATTTTGCCACCATTTGAATTGACAATCGACATCTCTAATGAGATCGCTTTGCTATGTCCGTTCTAAGTAGATCAAATTCTTATGATGTGAACTGAGGACCGCAGAAAGTCCCGAAAAGCCTCGGTCTTCAAGAAAAACATTGCTAAATATTAGTTGTCAAATGAACTGCTCACCGTGCCTATTCGATGAAGTGACTACCCATACGATGCAAGTACGGTGCTCGGAGATATCCAAATGACCGACACTATGGAACCTATCGAGGAGAATGAACAGGATTCGGTAGTAAAGGAAAGGCTGGAGAAGATCAGGAAAGTATACGGTTTTACACCCCTGGTGTCCGAGGTCCTCTCTGAACGGGGCGATATTTTCATTCCATTCACGGATCTCACTGCGAGCGTATTCTTCAGACCTAAGCACCTGGACCAGAAGACCGTCGAGCTGGCGGCGATAAGCAGCGCTGCCGCGCTGGCAAGCGAGCACTGTCTCGGTGTCCACATCGAGCAGGCCAAGAGTCTCGGAGTCACCGAGGAGGAGATCTTCGAGGCCATGATGGTGGGCTCCATGATGTCCATGAATCGGAGCCAGTCGATCGCTTTCAGGAAGTTCAAGGATTCTCGATCGAGAGAGGAATAATGGCCTTGTTGAGACTCAGTACCAGCCTCCGATCGATAAAGCTTCGAAAAGGGGTGGCCGGTGATCGTGCGAGTTGGGTTGGAAAAGAAGATTGTGCTTCATTTCAATCACTTCATGGTCTTGAGGGAGACAATGGATCTTGAGAGGATCTTCAACCCCCGATAGCTGCCACCCAATGGGGACGTCGAAGGCTCTCCCGTCCCCAAGGTCATCATTTTGTGATGTGTTACATCGGCACGATTTTTCATGCTCACCAATATTTTATACAAGCCAGCCCTATCTTGCCCTGTGGTGTCAGAGGATATCACCCAACTGGACCATACGGTGGTCGATGAATTCTCCATTTCCTACGATGAACGTTTGAAAAGGCATGAGAAGCTTCTGACCGAGATCACCTCTCAAGCGTTGAAATCTCCCATTTATTCTGATCGCATAAGGCAGCTGTCCTCCCTAGAAGAGCTTAGCTCCCTACCTTTGACCTCATACGAATTCATTTTGGAACGCACCGAAAAGGAAGGTCTGGATAAAGTCCTGCTGGCTCCCATAGTGCAGTGCTTTCACACTTCAGGTTCAACTGGAGAACCTAAGCGTTTCTATTATGGAGAAGAGGACATCCATCGCATCGCATTCGAATACGCCATGATGTCCCGGATCATTGGTGTCAAGCCTGGACAGAAGGCGTGGAACCTGGGAGGACGTCTTCCCGACCTCTCCGGTTACTTTCTGATCGAGGTGGGTAAGATACTGCATATGGACGATAGTATCTCCACCCTTCTAAAGGACGATAAGGATCTGATCAAGGCACTTCGACGGATTTCCTCTGAAAAGGATATAGACATCATGGCCAGTGGTGCCCTCATAATTTACCTGATCGGAAGGATGAGCCAGGAACCTTTTTTCCTCAGTGGTTTGGTCGAGGATAAGGCCATCAGAACGTACCACCTCCCCAGACCGCTGGCAAAGCTCGCCAGACGGATCTACCTGAGGGGGATAGATATGGGTGCACTGAAGGACATCACCGATAATGTTACTATAGCCATCTCATACGCCGAGGCGCTTAATCCATACATGGGGGAGTTGGAGAAGTGCTACCCCCGCCTCCGTATCTACGATGTTTACGGAAGCACGGAAAATCCCATCACGGCCGCTCAGATCGATCTCTCGATCAACGGCTTGAGCATCTTCCTCAACACGCTCATTCCCGAGATCGCCTCACCGGAGGATGTGCTCAAGGGCAAGGAAGACCCCCAGTACAGGGTCGAGGGGGTTCTGTGGCATGATTGGAAGCCTGGGATGAAAGGGGAACTCCTCATCACCCGCCAGGGGCAGTGCCTTCCTCTGGTGCGCTACCCTACTGGAGATACCATCGAAGTTCTGGATTCCGCTCACGAGATCGAGGTCGAGGTGAACGGCGTACCACTTGCGCTAAAGCTCCCTCTAATCAGGGTCCTGGGCAGATCGGTGGAGACATTGGACTTCGAAGCACAAGATGAGTCGGGCAACTTCTTGGGGATCAAGATCTATTCAAGGTATGTCAACGAAGCCCTTCACCGCTCCAGCAACGTTAAATGGTGGGAACTCTACAATATTCGAGAGATGCCAGCCCGCCTGGCTCTGGTGGTCATCCCTGAATCTGGCCCAGCGGATGTCGAGCGGTTCAAGAACGAGGTGGTACGCCGCCTCACCGAGGAGCATTCGGACCTGCCTCAGTCATTTCAGATCGCCAATGATCTGAAGAAGCTGGAGGTCATCGTTCTGTCTCCCCAGGACTACAACGTGATCCAGGCAGAGATAGACCGGCGAATCAAAGAAGGACGTTCCTATGGACAATTGAAGCCCAAGCACATCTATGTGATGTCGACCGATGAGGAGTTCAAGAGCGTCATGCGCGATAAATATGGAAGATAGAGAACTGGATCTCGATCGTTCTGCCTATTCGTGGTCCATGATGGCTCGATCAGTGAATTCTGAACATCCTACCAAATCGGATGCGACATGTTCACCAGGGAGCTCATCGAGAAATAGATTGAGGAATCGATCCATGATGTTGGCCTCAATCGCAGAATCGCAGTAGCTGAGGCTCAAGGTCATGGTTTGGCGGAAGGTGCTCACACCCATTCCTATGTTGGGAGGGTAGAGAGTTGGTCCCAGCATCTGGAGGTCCTTGACGGGAACATGACCGAAATCGACCGCCTCGGGATCGATCATGCCCAGGTTCGAAAGGGCAGGATGAGCGATCTTGAAGTTGGTGTACTCTTTCAGCTTTCTCAAGAAGAATGTGCCTGGAAGTAGGGCCAACTCTAGAAGTAACATCTCTGCCAGCTCCACCCGGTCTCTCTTCTTCTTGTCCATATCTTGGTGGACTCTTTGCAAGGTTTCCTCAAAGCTCTCATCATCCCTTCGATCGATGGTAAGGAAGTAGACCGCCGAGATGTCGCTGATGATCTTTTCCCTCCCTTCGGGAAGGTACCGGCGTAGGTTGGTCGGAGCCTCCACCCTGAGGCGCCTATTCAGCGGTGGATCACAGATTATGAAGAGAGAACGGCAGAAGGCGGTGAGGAGCACGTCGTTCATTGTGACCCCCTTTTCCCTAGCGTATGAACGAATGATGGCCAAACGTTCTGGCCCAATCTGCCTGATGGTCAAGGTCTGCCTGGACAGGTCATCACTGATTCTCGAAATTCCCCAGCCCGACCCTGGCTTCTGAATCCGAGAGAGGGCCCTGATTGCAGGGAGGAGACCAGTCTGCTTCAGCACTTGACGGGGTCCCTGGCGGCCACTTGTGTTGGCCTTGGGGCAATAATGTGGATTCTCCTCAAGTTCTCGGTACAACGAGGCGAGCAGAGAGAGATAGTGGATGGCTCCACCCCCATCTATGGCCACATGGTTGGATCTGATGCATAGGATATCGCAATCCGACCGGAACAATCCTACCCGGATCTGGGGAGCTTTCTCCGGCAGCACCGGTTCGATCATGAAGTCGAAGAGGTCAAGATCGGAAGGCAAGCACTCGACCATGGTGAAAAAACTTGACCAGTCCTTCTCGTCTACCAGTTGCCAATAGGGGCGCCATCGATCGTCCACGAATCGATACCCAAGCATCGGCTCGGCCTCAATGGTAAGTCTCGCAGCCCTGGCGAGACGTCCCTCGTCAACATGACCGTCGAAGAATACAAGGATGCGGGCCTGTCCATCCATATCGACGGTCCCCAGGTTCATGATCTGGTCGATCGAGGAAGAAGCGATCCTCTGGGGCAATTCGACATGATCATTGTCCTTGGCCTTGAATCTAGGAAGAATGTGGCATACCTCCCTCAGCACTAGTGGCAACTGGCCGAACGGGCCAATGAGATTAATGCATTGCAATCGATAAATAGATGATTCAAATTATTCGGCAATCGATCATGTTGACGCTCACATCATTATTTCGACAGTCTTTATATGTGACATATTATATCAAAAACCGAAAAAAGAGGTATTTGATGCCCATCATCAGTTGTAAAGACCTTACAAAGACCTACATCACAGGCAATATCCGAGTGGAAGCCCTGAGAGGGATCACTCTGGAGATCAAGAAAGGGGAGATGGTGGCCATCATGGGCCCCTCCGGATGCGGAAAGACCACCCTCCTGAACTGCCTATCCGGCCTTGATGAGGTTACCTCTGGGAAGATCTGGGTAGAGGACATCGACCTTACCACACTCGACGACAATCAGAAGACTAATTTCCGTGCCAACCGAATGGGTTTCGTTTTTCAATTCTACAATCTGCTGCCTGTGCTCTCAGCTACCGAAAACGTGGAGCTTCCCCTGCTAATATGTGGGTCCAAGGACAACGAGGCCCGGAGTAGGGCCCAGCAACTACTTGACCGGGTCGGTCTGAAGGAAAGGGCGACACAGCGACCAGCCGCCCTCTCTGGTGGAGAAAGGCAAAGGGTCGCCATTGCCCGTGCCCTGGTAAATAATCCCGCAATCGTGTTCGCCGATGAGCCCACCGGTGATCTGGACAAGAAAACAGCAGAAGGTGTTGTCTCACTGCTCAGGCAGTTGAACAAGGAGCAGGAGCAGACCTTTGTCCTCGTCACCCACGACCCCGAGGTAGGAGCAAGCTGCGATAGGATCATCCACATGAGGGACGGACTCATAATGAACGATGGCGGAACGGACGGGATATCTCAGAAAATCGAAGAAACGGGGTGAGACTGTGACGCGCTTGAGTATGGCCATCGTTTCCCTTATTCTCGTCATACTCTTCATCGACGCACTTCTCATGCTTTCCTTTCCCGACGCCCTATTGGTTGGGATAGCCCTGATAGTCGTATTCATTCTGATCGATGCCCGCTGGAATCGAGTTCTCTTCCTGATGGGAAGGCGCAACATCCTCAGGAGGAAGGGCACAACTGCTCTCGTGGTGTGCGGGCTCATGGTGGGAACCGCAATAATCTCGGCATCGTTCGTGGTGGGAGACACCCTGGACAACATGATCGTAGGGGAGACGACCAAGGGAAGCGCTGGGGTAGACTTCGTGATCGAATCTCCAGGTGAGCAAGGCACTAGGCTATTCAATGACACTGTCATGACCTCGCTCGAGGATGACCTCTTAGGCATCGACAATGTCCAATTCGTCCAATCTTTCGTGGAGTCTTCCGCTAGCGTGCTCGACAACGAGACCCAGCTCTCCAATGCGGATGTACGATTCATGGGGCTTACCCCTGGTCTTCTATCGTCCTATAGCCTCGTCGATCAGAGCGGAGAGCAGATCTCCAGCGTGCCTAATGAAGGGGAGGCGTATATCAATGGGAAGCTCGCCACCGAATTGGACGCAGCACAGGGGGATCACCTTACACTGTTCACCGGGAACACTAGTTTGAACCTCGTTGTTCAGCGCATAGCAAAGTATGAGCAGCTGGGCAGCTTTGATCTCGAACCCCATGTATACCTGGACCTGGGCACCGCGCAGAATCTCACCGGTCACCCTGATCATAAGAACATACTGTTCGTTTCGCTAGGAAGCCATCAGATATCCGATATCGACAAGGCCAGAGAGGACATCAACTCGACCTTGCAGACATACCAGGTGGAAGGGTTCAAGATCACTGAGGACAAGCAGCAATCGATCGAAGATGGGTTGGAGAACATGGCCACCTATACCAGCCTCTTCTTCATGCTAGGGTCCTTCTCCGTCATAGCCGGCATCGTTCTCATTGCCAACATCTTCACCATGCTGGGAGAGGAGCGAAAGAGCGAGATGGGCATTTCCCGGGCCATTGGCATGAAGAGGTCCCACCTTATTCGTGTGTTCACCTATGAGGGGATGCTGTATGCGGCCATGGCCGCGGGGATTGGCACTCTAGCTGGGCTTGCGCTTGCCTATGTTCTCGTTTCCATGGCCGCAGGCGTCTTCAACCTCGGCGACTTCCCACTTGCCGAGTACTTCACCTTCACTCCCTTCTCGCTGGCAATAGCGTATCTCATAGGCTTCCTGCTCACCCTCTTGGTGGTCTACATCGCGACCAGGAGGATATCCACACTCAACATCGTGAGGGCGATTAGGAACATACCCGAGCCACCTCTGGCCCGCAATGATCGCAGGAGCCTAATGATGGGAATAGTACTCTGCTTGGGCGGAGCTGCCTTGGTCATCATGGGGGTGCTTATGGAGTCGCAGCTGTTCTGCATGGGCGGTCTATCTTGCGTAACGATATCCCTTGGATTCCTGCACAGGGAGTTGCTGGGGGACAGGATAGCATGGAACATGGCGGCTATAGCCACACTGATCATCTGGCTTCCCCTGCCCTTTGAGATCTTTCCTTACGAGGGGTTCATCGAGCTCTTCGTCCTGGCTGGAATCTTCATGGTGAGCGCAGCCCTCATACTGGTGATGTTCAACTCCAACGGCATCATCTGGTTCTTCACCAAGATCTTGAGGGCGAGGAAAGGGTACCGGGCGGTGATCAAGACAGCCATATCGTACCCGCTCAAGTCGAAGTTCCGCACCGCCCTGAGCGTTTTCATCTTTGGCCTGGTGATCTTCACTGTCACCACCCTATCCGTGATGTCAGGCATCCTGGGTGTGGGCATCCCCAAGATGGCCGCTGAGACCTCCGGGGGGTTCGACATCATCGCCTTCACCAACCCATCCACGCCTCTGGAGGAAGGACTATGGGATTACACCAACACATCCTCCTCGTTCCTTGACGGAGCGAACATCACCAACGTGGTATCGTTGGATTCTGGAAGAGGCTTGATGAACAGTCTAGTAGAGACCTCTTCTGGCGAATTCATACGCAATGAAACACCCTATAATATCTTGGGTTTCGAAAGCACCTTGATAACCGAGGGTAAATACTGGCTGGCAGACTGGAACAAGGACAGATTCGCCTCGGAAAAGGAGGTGTGGGATGCCGTACTGGCCGATACCAGTCTGGTGATCGTCGACGGAAGCATGCTGATAAGCGAGATGTCCGACTTCATGCCTGGACCCCGAGCTGAGATCGGGGACGAGATCTCGGTAACGACATCCAATGGAACATATTCCTTCACTGTCGTGGGCATCATGAAGCAGCCTGTTTTGACCGGCATGTTCGTCAGTCATGAGTTCACAGGGCAAAGTATGAACATCCGCTATTCTGGAGTGTACCTGATCAAAATTGAGGAGGGTCTGGATGTGGATAGGCAGGCAGCCTTGCTGGAGAGAGAGTTCCTCGCCTACGGGATGCAGACCATTCCGGTGGACACCGTGGCCAAAGAGATCGTTCAGCAGATCAACGGCGTGTTCACCCTGTTCAGGGCGTTCCTCGGTCTAGGTTTGATCATAGGAATCTCTGGTCTGGGGATCATCACAATACGCTCCATTCGTGAAAGAAGGCTGGAGATAGGAATGATGCGCGCCATCGGCTACACCAAGAGGATGGTGGTCACTAACTTCGCCCTGGAATCCTCGTTCATCTCCTTCTTGGGTATCGTTCTGGGCTCTCTCTTAGGGATATCCGTGGGCTACACTGTGTATTTGGAGGCATTCCAGGAGATCGGATATGATTTTGTCATTCCCTGGGGAGAGATCATCATTGTGGGCATCGGAGCGTTCCTAGCAACTCTGCTGAGCGTCTTTCCGGCCGCCAGGGGAGCAAGCAAGGTCAGTCCCGCTGAGGTGTTGAGGTTCGAGTAAGGCCTCTATGGTCCCAGGACCCTGAGGGGAATGTTCGACGCCACCTGGGAAGGACACTGACCGGTTATCGCCTTCTAGACCTTCTTCCCCCGTGCCAGGGAGGTGAACCCCCCAATCATCGCTATCCCAGCTGACACCAGGAACGCAGCCCTGAGCCCCTCGACGAATGCTGATGCGTCGATACCGATATCCATGGGAAGACCCGAGAACAGACCGGAGAGGCTTGCCATCCCCGCGATGCTGGCCACGATCGCACCCATGATGGCCAGGCTCATCGACTGACCCACGAACCGCATGGTGGCGACGGTCCCCGATGCCACCCCGAGTTGCCTCCTCTCGACCGAGCCCATGACCGCGCTGGTGTTGGGGGAGGAGAACATCCCCATCCCCAGGCCGATGATGACGAGCCCCATCACCACGAACCACACTGGAGAAGAGAGCCCGATGAAGCTCAACCATAGCAGCCCGAAGGCGATTATGAACATCCCACCGGAAGCGAGAGATCTTGACCCCAGCTTATCAGAGAGCCACCCGGCGAAGGGGGAGAGAACGGCCATCGTGACCGGCATGGTCAGAAGGATGGTGCCGGCCTCCAGGACGGTCAGGTCAAGCACCTGCTGCAGGTAGAAGGAGATCATGAAGGAGACCCCGAAGTAGGAGGCGTAGTTCAGAAGGGCGGAGAGGTTGGCGTACGCGAACAGTCTGTTGTGGGTGAAGAGCCTCAGATCCAGGAGGGCCCGTTGCCCCATCCTCCTCTCGACGAGGATGAATCCGATCCAGCACAGCCCCGAGATCAGGATCAGCATCACGCTCTCCAAGCCGATCCACCCCCACTGCTCCCCCAGGGTCAGCTCCACAAGGAGAGTAGAAAGAGCCACAGAGAACAGGACAAGCCCGGCCACATCGAATCGCTCCCGGCCGGTCTCGAGCTTCGATTCCCTCATGATGATCATGGCCAGGGCAATCACCAGGATCCCGATGGGGATGTTGATGTAGAAGATCGACTGCCATCCGAAGGCGTGGGTGAGGATGCCTCCCAACGGGGGACCGAGGGAAAGCCCGACATAGACTGCCATCACATTGACCCCCAGTGCCTTACCCCTCTCCTCTTTGGGGAACACGTCGGTCACGATGGCGGTGGCGGTGGCCCCGATGAACGCCGCCCCTATCCCCTGCATGATCCGGAAAACGATCAGCTCTGCACCGGTCTGGGAGAGGCTGCAGAGCAGCGAGCCGAGAACGAATATCAAGAATCCGCCCACGAACACCGGTTTCCTGCCCCGGATGTCCGAGAACCGCCCCATGGTCAGGATCAACACTGAGAGGGCAAGCAGGTACGCAGTGGGCACCCAGATGATCTCGGCGTAGTCCATGCTCAGATCCTGGGCGATGGTGGGGAGCGAGACACTCACGATGGTGCTGTCCAGAGGTGCCATCATGGCACCTATGGAGGTGATGAGAAGAACAATGCGTCGATATCTCCGATCGTCGTCCGTTCACCCAGCCCCCTTCCTCAGGTCGCTGACCGAGAGAGTATTAGGTGCAGATTAAGATTCGGAATCCCCGCATGGACCTGTGACGAGCGCATCGACCTCTTGATGAAGGGGGGAATGACCGTTAATGAGGAGTACCTCAAAGTGTATGTCGAGGAGGAGTACATGGACCTCGACAGCCTCTTCGATCCGAGATCGATCGCGGTCATCGGTGCATCCGGCAGGCAGGGAAGCGTGGGCTACATCTACCTCGATTCCATCGTGAGCAGTGGATACGAAGGGAAGGTCTATCCCGTCAATCCAAGGTATGATGAGCTTCTTGGCCTGCAATGCTACGATTCCATCGAGTCCATTGGGAATGTGGACCTTGCGGTCATTGCGACGAACAAGATGGTGGCCATCGACCTATTGGAGAATTGTGCCAATGTGGGAGTGAAGGCGGCGGTCATTCCCACCGGCGGATTCGAGGAGGTCGGGGAGGAGGGGGCGGAGCTCGAACGCAAGATCCGGGAAATCGCCTCCGAGAATGGAATGGCCTTGCTTGGTACCAACACCCTGGGCTTCATCAACAATCACATCGGCCTCCAGATCAACTTCAACCCCCGACTGCTGCCATCAAAGGGAAACGTCTCCATCATATCCCAGAGCGGTGGGATGGGGCTTTCCATCATCTCCAAGCTGAGGGAAGAGGGAGTTGGAATGAGCAAGTGGATCGGGGTGGGAAACAGGACGCTGCTCGACTTCCCAGAGTTCCTTGAATATCTTGCCAAGGATGAGTCCACAACTGTCATAGGGGCCTTCATGGAGGGTACGGAAAGGGCCAAGCAATTCTGCGAGCTCGCAGCAAGGATCGTTCCCCACAAGCCTGTGGTGGTCTACAAGATGGGCAAGAGCGCCTCCGTGGACTATCTGGCGGTAACCCACACCGGGACCGGTATCGGGAAGACGGGGGCATACAAGGGAGCGTTCAGGCAGCATGGCGTGCTGACCGCCGATTCTACCAGGGATCTAGTGGCAAAGCTCAAAGCCCTCGCTATCGCGGGCAGGATCGGTGGAAAACAGCTGGGAATGTTCACTTATACGGCGGGACCCACCATTGCCGCGGCAGACCTGCTCAATGATCACTTCACCCTTCCCCAACCGAGCGAGGAGACCATCAGGATCTTCGAGGATTTTATGAAGGGAGCCCCTCCGACCATCCTCAAGAACCCCATGGATGTTGACGGCCAGGGCTATACTCCTGAAAGTTATCAATACTTTCTGAACGCCTACGCAGCAGATCCGGGATTCGATCTTCTGGCGACCGTCAGCACTGCGGGCCTGCTGTTCCCAAAGGACCAGCTGCTTGAAGCCAAGAAGGGAAGCGGGAAGCCCATCCTACACTGCCATGTCGCCGATTCAATCGAGATCTTCGGCAGCGAGAGGGATCAGCTCCATGAGGCTGGAATACCTATCTACACCACAGCCGAGGAGCTTGCGGTGGGGCTGATCGCTCTATCTGAATACATGGATGCTGTGAAGAGGATACTGGAAAGGGGGAACCAGCAACCCCAGATCATGGTGAGCGCCTCTCACTTCGGAGATAGTATTCTCGATGAACACGAGTCCAAGATGATACTCGCCGAGGCGGGATTGCCGGTCGTAGAGGAACGGGTGGTCTCCTCCAGGGAGGAGATGGTGAAGGCTGAGGAAGAGCTTGGCTTCCCGCTGGTGCTGAAGGTGCTGTCAAGGAGGATCGCACACAAGTCGGATGTTGGAGCTGTCAGGACCGACATAATTGATCATGAGACGCTAATGGAAACCTGGAACTCCTTCAAGAAGAAATGGCCTTCTGAAAATGTACTCGTCCAGAGAATGATCCATGGCGGGGTGGAGATCATCGTGGGAAGGATACTCGATCCCGTTTTCGGAGATATAATCACATTAGGTGTGGGTGGGTTCATGGCCGATCTCTTTTCTCCATCTGCAGGGGTTTGTCCGTGCACCCGTCAGGACTGCATCTCCATCATTGATGCCCTCGAGCCTCAGGAGATCCTCAATGGATATAGGGGAACAACCCCAGTGGACAGGAATGCCTTGGCAGATCTCATGGAGAAGGTGAGCAGAATCCATATCAAAGACGAAAAGATCGACGAGATGGACCTGAACCCTGTGATCGTCAAAGGAGATTCCCTCAGTATAGTGGACGCCCTTATCCGGAAGGGGGAGTGATCCCCCCCACGGCCTCGGGGACATGGATTTCGATATACTGGCCGGTGAATGAAGAGCGAAATGCGATCAGAAATTATATTCTAGGTCTTGGAGTTCGTATCCAAAGTCTTGTACCAGATGGCTGTTCTCTTGATGCCCTCATCGAGGCCGATCCTGGATTGGAATCCAAGATCCGCCACAGCGTTCGAGCAGTCCAGCTCCCCATGATCCTTGCCGAACAGGAAGATGACAAATGTGGAATATCTGGGTTCATTCTTGTAACCGCCCAGCGCCGATTTGAACTCGTTCATCCTCGCTGCGAACATGGCGGATCGATAGGACACTGACCTGTACTTCGACTCCCTGCCAAGCTCGTTGGATATCAGATCGTATATCCGTCTGATACGGCCCCTCTCCGGACCGTCAATGTTGTAGGTCCTTCCCACAGCATTATCCCTGTCTGCAGCCTTCATGAAGGCTTCAACGACATCATCCACATAGATGAGGGGAAACCTCGTCTTGCCGTCGCCGACGATCATTCCCTCACCATTATCAATGATGTTGAACCAGTAGTAGGCGGCTGTCATGTCTCGCGGTCCATATATCACACCGGGCCTCAGGGCGGTCCCTTTGATGCCTCTCTCTGCACACTTCTTGAAGAAGACCGCCTCGGCCTCTGTCTTTGTCCGGGAGTATACATTCTTGATGTCTGGTCGGTCGGTCTTCACCGAATCAGAATCCACGGCACCATCTGGACCAAGCGCCGCCATGGAGCTGGTGTGGACTACCTTGTCGACCTCTGCATCAGCTGCGGCGGCCACAATCCTCTCTGTCCCGGCCACGTTGATGTCGTGGATCTTATCATAGGATTGATGGAATCTCACCGAGCCAGCGCAGTTGAAGACCATGTCGACATCATTCATGATCCCTTTCATGGAATCCGCATCGCGAAGCTCTCCATACCTGACCTCGATGGGGAGATGCTTAACGGCAGATAGGTCGCTGGTCTTGCGGGCGAAGACGACGACGTCCTCGCCACGACGGTAAAGCTCCTCGACCACATGCCCTCCTAGGAATCCGGATGCTCCCGTGACCAAGCTTGTCATTAGCAGTCTCGATTGCACCCGAGGTAAAAGAACCTATCCGCCTGAAAGGCATGTTGAATTGCGATTCTCGAGATATCTTCGACCTACAACGAATTACGAACAGGAAGACACACTGCTCGTGGTCGATTCCGTCCTGATTTAAGGGCGCGATCCCAACTAGACCATGGTTCCCTTGCCATGTGTCTCAAGGTGCTGTCAGTGAACGGGAAACGCTGGACGATCTGATGGGAACGGGAGCAGGATCGAGCTGATGAATGAAGAGATAGAGAAAAAGGATCTCTTTCCAGTAATCGCATTAGGTGACTCTCTTCACATTGTCGATAGGCTAATCAGGGACAGGAGAGGTTGAACGCATCCTATCTACAAACATCTGTGTCTGATCTGAAACCTTCAACGATATCAGAAGTCTCACCCAATAATGGATATTGCATCTAAAATTAGATAAGATATCATGGGATAAGCTGCGCCAACAATGGGTACGGTAAGAGTTGTGGCGAAGAACATTGGAGCCTTCACCATAGCGAAGGCCATCACCATGGCCCTTGGCTTTGTGTTCCTCGTTCTACTGGCAAGATATCTAGGGGACGTAGATTTCGGTAAGCTGGGATTTGCCCAATCCTTCACGGAGTTCCTGGTGGTCTTCGCCGATATCGGACTCAGCACGGTGACCATAAGGGAGCTGGCAAGGAGAAAGGATCAGACGCCCAAATTCCTCAGCAACATCTTTATGATCAAACTGCTGCTCTCAATAGCGACCTTTGGTTTGATCGCCCTGGTCATCAATCTTCTGGGATACCCCCAGGACACCGTGATGGTCGTATACATCATCGGTGGAAGTGCCATAATCACCAGTTTCTCTGCCTTCCTGCGATCCATATTCAGGGCGTTCGAGAGGTTGGAGTACGAAGCGGCCCTCAACATCGTGAAGAGCATCATCGTCACCTCAGTAGGAATCTCAATTCTCTTTGCGGGATACGGCCTGATCGAGGTTGCGTACGCATACATCATCGCTGCTGTGATAGATTTCGGCCTGGCCTTGATCTTGGTTACCTTCAAGTTCTCCCGACCTGAGTTCAAGCTAGATCCGGAGTTCTGCAAGAGGATCATCTACCTAGCGCTACCCTTTACTGTCACCATCCTATTCGGCATAATATACCTCCAGATTGACATAGTGATGCTCTCGATCATGAAGGGTGATGCCCCAGCTGGTTGGTACAAGGCCGCCACTACTCTCATCTATAGCCTGGTGTTCATCCCCGAGGTCTTCGGATATGCCATCTTCCCGGTGATGTCAAGGCTCTTCATCAGCTCAAAGGAGCTTCTGAGAAGACTTCTGGAAAGGTCCATGAAGTACCTATTCATGATCGGGCTTCCCATCGCTATACTCACCGTCGCCGTATCAGGTGAAATTATACCTTTCCTCTACGGGGAGGAATATGAACCCACCATTATGATTCTCCAGATACTTGCCCTGTATCTGCCATTGAGGTTCATGAACCACGCCACCGGTTACACTCTCTCGTCGACAGACAGGCAATCTAGGAGGGCCATCAGTGCGATATTGGCCGCGGTATTCAATGTTTGTCTGAACCTAATCCTCATACCCATCTACGGGGCCAATGGTGCGGCCATGGCAACGGTGGCGACAGAGGTCGTCCTCTTCTCGTTCTACTACCTGTTCGTGTCTGCTCATTTCCACAGGGTGAAGTTGACGCCAGTGCTGACCAAGCCTTTGATAGCTAGCCTGCCAATGATATTTACCCTCTATTTACTCGCCGATTTCAGCCCATTCATCTCGGTCCCACTGGCCGTGATGATCTACCTGGCAGTTCTTTTCCTGATCAATGGAATGGACCAAGAAGATAGAAGAATAATAAGGGAATTGTTGGGCAGGTGAGCTTCCTGACTCACATCATTTCAATCTGGAGGTGCATCGGATAGCCATAAAGACCATTGAGGAGATCGTGGCAAGAAGGATCTGCTCAGGATGTGGTACCTGCATCGGGCTCTGTCCAAGCAAGGCTATCTCGCTCTATATTGATCGGAAGAAGGGCATCTTTCAACCGAAGGTTGGTGGCAAATGCACTCAATGCGGCTTCTGTTATCGGATATGTCATAGAGGGGAGCTTCTCGAAGAGCCCTGGGAAAGGATTGTTTCTAGCAAAACAGAGATGGAATCAGTGACAGGACCTTATCTGGGTACCTATTACGGATTCTCCACTAACCCGGAAATAAGGAACTCCTCATCGTCCGGAGGACTAGTGACCGAGATCCTGGCTTTCGCGCTCGAGGAGGGAATGGTTGACGGAGCCTTGGTGACTAGAATGAATCCCGATGATCCGCTCGAACCCGAGACCTTCATAGCCAGAACGCGGGAAGAAGTCCTAGAATGCTCGGGATCGAAGTACTGTCCCACACCGGTTAACGCTGCTCTTCGAGCCGTTCTGGATTCGGACAAGGGTGAGAGGTTCGCAATCGTGGGACTCCCCTGCCATGTGGAGGGTTTGAGCAAGGCCTGTGAGTCCGTGAGTAAACTCAAGGGCAGAATCACACTCAAATTGGGATTGTTCTGCAATCATACCCCCACATTCTGGGGGACCAGATCGCTAATCAACAAGCTCGATGTGGGTCGTGATGAGATTGCGGAAATCTCATACAGGGGTGAAGGATATCCAGGTTTCTCAAAGGTCGAATTGAAGGATGGCAGGACCGTTCGTTCCAGCTTTCCTTCATCATGGGATATCCTTGGATCCTCCCTATTCTATGCCACTGGGTGTCTGGTATGCGACGATGGTCTTTGTGAAAAGGCCGATATCTCATTTGGGGATGCCTGGCTCCCTATGTTCTCCAATGATGATTCTGGAACATCCCTGACCATCTCAAGGACTGAGTTGGGGGAGGAAATCCTAGACAGGGCCGTTGATGCGGGGAGGATCCAGCTAGGCAACATTGGCATGGAGGAGATACTTGATTCTCAAGGAAGAATGCTTTATCTGAAGAAGGCCAGCATAGAGGCAAGAGGGAAGCTCTTGGGTGTGAGGATATCGCCAAGTAGGCACCTGACAAACCCCTTTGACTATCTACACTCTGTATTTTACCTATGCAATAGCCAGATCATCTCAAGATTGGCACGATCAAGGATTATCGGTGGGAAAGTATCCAGCCTATCAAAGAGGGCTGAGAACGCTGTTTGGCAGATCACCATGAGGATGGGGAGGGACTTCCCTGGTAACCCCAAGACCACAATAGGGATAGTCAACCACACCTCCTGTCTGAACAAGGGCACGGCCGCCCTGGTAAAAACAAGAGTCAAGCTTCTCAACGAACTGATTCCTAACGCCCGCTTTCAGGTGTTCGGTGCCGATCCGGACTTCACTCCCGAAATGGAGTACCTGAAAGATGTGGACATCACTTTTAGTAGTAACGTGCTGTCAATAGGGCGCTCTCCCAAAGTACTTTTCAAATCGTTCAAGAACCTAATAGAGATCCTGCTTGCCTCCAAGGGATGGGGGAGTATGGGCAACGAGAGCGTAAGGAGATACCATGCTTGTGATTACATAGTCTCGACCGGAGGGGATATGCTCACGGAAGATTATGGCCTGCTCTCCCTTGCGTCAACCGCTTCGAACCTCACGCTGGGGAAGACCCTGGGAAAGCCTGTGATAATCTATGCTGAATCCGTGGGACCCTTCAAGAAGAGGCTGAGCAGGATGCTTGCCAAGTACACATTCAGACGAGTCGACCTCATCACGCTGAGGGACGAGATCTCAAAAGGTCATCTTCTTGATATCGGAGTTGAGGAGTCCAGGATACATGTCACCACCGATTCGGCATTCCTGTTCGAACCTGCTCCTGAGGATAGAGTAAATGAGATACTGGAGCAGGAGGGGTTGTCCGATATAGATGGCCTATTGTTTGGGATAGCCCCCAGCAAGATAATCGCCAGCTACGGCTTCGATGATATTCAGGATTCGAAGGCCAAGTACGAAGCTTACACCTCACTCATGTCCAAGTTGGTGGAGTACATCAACTCCAAGATGAATGCCAGCGTGGTGCTCGTTCCACACGTGATGGGACCTGGAAGAAATGACGACAGGATTGTCAGCAGGGATATCGTGCAGAAACTGGGAGCTAGATCACGATGTATTTCCCTCGAGAAGGAGTACGCTTCAGAGGAGGTGAAGGGCATCATTGGAAAATGCGATCTATTCATAGGTTCGAGGATGCACTCGACTATTGCCTCCACATCCCAGTCGGTGCCCACCATCGCAATCGCCTATTCTCATAAGACACATGGCATCATCGGCAGAATATTGGGCCAGGAGGATTTCATTCTGGATGTTAAGGATCTCAATATGGAGAAGCTCATCGACAAGATCGAGAAGATCTGGAATAGGAAAGACCAGGTAAGTGAGGAGCTGAGCTCGATCATGGGATCCGTTAGGGCAGAAGCGGTGAGGAACGGTATCTTGGTGAGCGATTTCATCAACTCAAATGAATAGTACGAGATGGTTCATTCCCAGGCCAATGATTCTATTATACTAACAGCTGATTGAATTGATGAGGGACCTGGATAAATCATATATATAGCGAACTCCGAATTCGATATGGTTGATTGGGCAAGGTGGGACTTTCCTTGGCATTGATCACAAGAGGGAGCAATCCTCCCCGTTAAATCCTATTCACAATGAAAGAATGCCTTTTCAATCCAGAACAAAGGTGATATGAATGGAGGAGAAGTTAAAATTCCCGAGCGAGGAATGGTTCGACAGGTACGTCGAGGAGCTGAACAACAGCAAGGAGTACGCAGAGGCCGCTAAGGATTGGGAGGGGGACTTCCTCTACGTGATCACTCCGGACAAGAACTTCGACGAGGAGTACGTCTATTATCTGGACCTCTACCATGGAAAGGTGAGAGATCACTACAAGGTGGAGAGCAGAGATGCCAAACAAGCGGAGTTCATGTACATTGGAAAGTACGAGAACTGGAGGAAGATGGGAGAAGGTAAATTGGACGGCATGAAGGCCATCCTGACCGGGAAGATGAAACTCAAGGGTAACATGACCAAGGCCATGAGGTACACCAAGGCCGCCGCTGAGCTCACCAAGGCCTCAACAAGAGTCCCAACCTTAGAAGACTAGAGTTGGTGGCACGATGTGGCAGTTCACCAGTCCACAAAAAATCATCTTCGGCGAGGATGCGTTGGACAGTCTGGAAGAGCTTGAAGGGGAGAAGGCGTTGATCATTGCCGGTCAGACGGTGAAGAGACTGGGCCTCATCGACAAAGTCTCCGAGCTTCTGGCGGAGGCGGACATAGATGTTGGGGTTATCGACAACATAGAGCCGGAGCCTTCGATCGAAACGGTGAAGGCGGTGGCTGAGATCGCCAGAGATTTCGAGCCGGACTGGATCATCGGTCTGGGGGGAGGGAGCAGCATGGACGCAGCGAAGGCCATATGGGCTCTTTACGAGCGACCGGACCTGGATGTCGGTGACATCTCACCCCTTGAGACCTTGGGACTAAGAAAAAAGGCACGGTTCATGTGCATTCCCACCACAAGCGGATCCGGTTCGGAGGCCACCTGGGCGACCGTGATCACGGACAGGGAGGGGAAGGTGAAGAGAGAGCTCGCCTCGAGGGAACTGGTTCCTGATGTGGTGATATTGGAACCCTGGCTCACCTCCACAATGCCCCCTCATCTCACCGCTAGCAGTGGAATGGATGCTCTTACTCATGCGATCGAGGCGTACGCAAGCAACTGGAGGAATGATTTCTCGGACACCTTGGCTATCAAGGCTATTCAAATGGTATTCGAATATCTCCCCTTGGCTGTGTCGAACGGCGAGGATATGGTGGCAAGGGAGATGATGCAGAACGCCGCGACCATGGCCGGGATGGCCTTCAGCAACTCATTCGTGGGAATGGCACATGCCATAGGACACTCGCTAGGAGCGATTTTCGGCATTGATCACGGAAAGGCTGTCGCGTTGTTCCTTCCACACGTCATCAGGTACAACGGAGAGGTAGTTTCCTCCAGATACGCTGAGATCCTGGATGCCCTGGAGATCGACTTCGATTTCGAGGAGGACGCGCCCAACATCCTTGCCCAAGCACTGGTGGAGCTGATGATGGAGATAGGTCTGCCATGCGAGATATGTGAGATGGACATCGATTGGAAGGATTACGAGACCGAACTTGAGAACCTGGTGGAAAGAGCCTTGATGTCCTCAGCAAACCTGGCGGGCCCGAGAGAAGCAGAGTTCGATGACTACCGAGAGATCATAGTCGTAGCATTTGGATCCTTGGACAAGGGTTGAAACTCATATTCCAGCCGCCCATAAAGGGGGTTCGGGACCCATGTCCTCAAATGATCTGGTGTAGCCTCAGACTCAATCAGGTAAAGACCCGCACCTGTTGAGACAAGATAAAGATGTCCAATTCGATTCTCATGGAATCATGATCTGTCGAGAATGAAGATCCCATCGATATTCGCTCTCCTCACAGGTTCCCCGGAATAGAGCGTCTCCTCCACCTCCTCGTGTAGGTCTAGTTCGATGAAATGCTCGAAGAGCTCACGCATCTCTCCAGGCGTGAAGTAGTGAGTGGATATGGATCCTCCTCTGAGGAAGGTGTTCCTTTCGATCTCTTTGCCCCTTCCGAACCTCATGTCCCTTGTGGAAAGAGCGCTAACGATCGTCCTTCCCCCGGGCCTTAGGACCCTCTCCATCTCAGCGACGGCTTCATTCCTTCCAGATTCTGAAAGGTGCTCCAGCAAATGGGATGAGATTACCACATCGAAATAATCATCGTGGAAAGGCAGGAAGCGGGCATCGGCCACCATTAAGCTTACCTTTTTCTCCTTGACCGCGAAGCGGCAGAGTTCGATCGCCTTAAAGGAGAAGTCGATCGCCACGATCGGAAGATCATCCCCCTTGAGGGATGCGATGGTCTTTCCGTTCCCGCATCCAATCTCCAGAACCCTTGAACCGTTGGGCAGCGAGATCTCGAATTTGGTTATTCCCCTCCACATTACGCCCTTGCGTTTGTACTCGCCGTCCCAATTGCGCCTCTGCTGCCTGAAGATCGGGTCGGTCTCGACCATAGTATCCTCGATAAGAAGGGGCACCCTCATTAAGCTTGGTCTCGGAGTGGATCATCTGTTGGTCTTGAAATCGATCGAAGAGGTTCAGCCCCTTTTCTTCTTCGACCAGCCGTAATCCATCTCGGACATCTGCTTGTAGAGATTCCATCTCCTGTCGACGTCCTGCTGTGCCAGCAGGGCCATCTCCTCCGCCCTGGCAGGGTCCATAGACTTCAGTATGCGGTACCTGTTCTCCGAGTACATGTACTCCTTCACAGGAATTGAGGGCTCCTTGGAGTCTATCTGAAGAGGGTTGAGACCTTCCTCAGCTCTCCTGGGGTCGAAGCGGTACAGAAGCCAGTGTCCCGATGCGACCGCCTTCTCCTGCTCCTCCAGCTGACGGGTCATGTTGATTCCATGGGCTATGCAGGGACTGTAGCAGATCACCATGCTCGGTCCGTCGAAGCTCTCGGCCTCGATGATCGCCTTCACCGCCTGAGCTGGATTGGCGCCCAGCGCGACCTGCGCAACGTAGACGTACCCATAGGTCTGGAACATCAATCCAAGATCCTTCTTGGGCATCGACTTGCCGGCGTAGGCGAACTTGGCCGTTCCTCCTCTCGAAGTGGATTTTGACATCTGCCCACCTGTGTTCGAATACACCTCTGTGTCGAGCACGAGCATGTTCACGTTCTTCCCGGAGGCGAGTATATGATCAAGCCCCCCAAATCCAATATCATAGGCCCAGCCGTCCCCACCGAACACCCACACCGACTTTCGGACCAAGTGGTCTGCGAGGGAGAGCATCCTATCGTCCTTTTTCTTCTCCGCCAGGGATTTGAGCTCCCTAACTCTGTCCCTCTGCTTCTGCACCAGCATATCGCTGGATTGATCAGCGTCCAGTATCTCGCCTTTCATCTTGTTGGGGAGGTAAGGGACCGTTGCGAGATACTCCCTGGCCGCGTGCTCCAGGTGGTCGCAGGTCATCCTGAAACCGAATCCGATCTCCGCCGCGTCCTCGAAGAGGCTGTTTGTCCACGCGGGACCCAATCCGTCGGAGTTCTTGCAGTACGGCGTTGTGGGCAAGTTGCCTCCGTAAATGGACGAGCAGCCTGTCGCGTTGGCCACGAGCATACGGTCGCCGAAGAGCTGAGTTATCAACTTCACGTAGGGAGTCTCACCACATCCAGCGCAGGAGCCACTGAACTCGAACAGCGGTCGGAGGAACTGCGATCCTTTGACGGTGCCCTTGTTGAACAGATCCTGAGGCACCTCCGGTATATCAAGGAAGAAGGACCAGTTCTTCCTCTCCTCCGCTCTCAACTCGAAGGCGTCATGCATGTAGAGCGCCTTCCTCTCGCCGTCCTCCGGATCCTTTCCAGGACACACTTCCCTGCATACCCCGCAACCGGTGCAGTCCTCCGGTGCGACCTGTACCGTGTACCTCATCCCCTGGAACGCTTTTCCTTTTGCGTCCACGGACTTGAAGGTGGGTGGTGCCTTTTCCAGTATCCCAGGATCATAGGCCTTCGTCCGGATGGTGGCGTGAGGGCAGACGAGCGAGCAACGGCCGCACTGTATGCATAGTTCAGGCCTCCAGAACGGGATTTCGATGGCGATGTTTCTCTTCTCGAACTGCGAGGTGGCGGAAGGCCACTTGCCGTCCGGGGGCATCAATGATACCGGGATCTCGTTGCCTTGTAGGCTGATCATCTTGGCCGTGATGTCCTTGACGAAATCGGGAGCGTCATCAGGAACAGTGGGAGGGATCTGGATAATGCTGCAGTAATTCTTGGTCTTGTACTCCACTTTACTTAGACCTTCCAAGGCACGGTCGACTGCCTGGTAGTTCCTGTCAAGGATCTCTTTTCCCTTGCGGCCGTACGCCGCCTCAATGTTCTTCTTGATCAGGCTCGAAGCCTCATCCATGGGAATGATTCCTGCAAGCCTGAAGAAGGCCGTCTGCATGATGGTGTTGATCCTCACCCCCAGGTACAGTTCCCTTGCCAGGTCGGTGGCGTCCAGTATGTAGAAGTTCGCTTCCCTCTCGATTATCTGGCACTGCACTTTGAAAGGCAGCCGGTCCCACACCTCATCGGGCCCGTAGGGGGAGTTCAGAAGGAAGGTGCCTCCCTTCTTCAGGAACCTGAGCATGTCGTACTTCTCGATGAAGGACCAGTTGTGGCATCCCACGAAGTCTACCGATTGGCAGAGATAAGTGCTGAGTATTGGCATGTCGGAGAAACGAACATGGCTGGTGGTCCTGTTGCCGGCCTTCTTCGAGTCGTATTCGAAGTAACCCTGGGCGTACTTGTCCGTCGCCTCTCCAATGATCTTGATGGTGCTCTTGTTCGCGCTCACGGTGCCATCCGAGCCAAGCCCCCAGAACATGGCCTGATATCCCATTCCACAGACCTCGGTGATGCTTTCGTCCCAATCGAGGCTAGTGTGGCTCACATCATCTCTTATTCCCACCGTGAAATGGTCCTTGGGATCATCCTGGGCCAGGTTGTCGAACACCGCCTTCACCATTCCCGGGCTGAAGTCCTTGGACGAGAGGCCATACCTTCCCCCGATGATCAGCGGTCTGGTCTCGAAGCTGCTGATCCCTTTTTCCAGCATCTCATCTACAGCCGCTACAACATCCAGGTAAAGCGGCTCGCCCAGGCTTCCCGGTTCCTTGGTGCGATCCAGTACGGCGATCTTCTTGACCGATGTCGGAAGAATATTAGCCAGATGCTCGACGCTGAACGGTCGGTACAGGTGAACGATCACCACGGCCACCTTCTCACCCCTCGATTTAAGGAGGTTCACCACCTCCTTGGTGGTCTCTCCAGCAGAACCCATGATCACGATCACCCGCTCCGCATCGTCCGCCCCGAAGTAGCGGAAAGGTTGATACGATCTACCGGTGAGTTGCTCGAACCTCTTCATGCACCTCTCAACTATCTCCGAAACCCTCTGGTAGTAGAGGTTGACCGTCTCCCGTCCCTGGAAGTATACGTCAGGGTTCTGACTGGTCCCGCTTATCATCGGGTGGTCTGGAGAAAGGCCCCTGTTCCGATGCCGGAGGGCGGCCTGCTGATCGATCATCTCCCTGATGTCGTCCTTTTCCAGGATCTCTATCTTCTGCACTTCGTGGCTGGTCCTGAACCCGTCGAAGAAGTGGATGAAGGGCAAACTCGCCTCTAAACTGGCAGCGGTGGCGATCATCGCCAAGTCCTGAACCTCCTGGACGCTTCCTGAGGATAGCATGCAGAAACCTGTGGTTCGGCAGTTCATCACATCCGAATGATCACCGAATATTGACAAAGCTTGACAGGCCAGCGACCTTGCGGCCACATGGAAGACCGTGGGCAGCAGCTCGCCGGCGATCTTGTGCATGTTGGGAATCATCAGCAAGAGCCCCTGGCTGGCCGTGAAGGTGGTTGCCAGCGCTCCCGATGCCAAGGCCCCGTGGATGGTGGCTGAGGCACCCGCCTCCGATTGGAGCTCGACCACGTCGGGCACGACTCCCCAGATGTTCTCCTCCCTCTCGGCCGATAGCTCGTCGGCGATCTCGCCCATTGAACTCGATGGAGTGATAGGATATATGGCGATCACTTCGTTGCAGGCATGCGCGACCCTGGCAGCAGCGGTATTGCCATCCAGGGCCTCAGATCTCTTATCCATGATTTCATCTCCATCGTGAACATGGCAGTAGGGTAGGCTTTAACCTTTTCCTGGCATTGAAAAGAGGGGGGACTCACGATGGACCGACAACAGCAATTGGATTACTGGAATCCATTCCCTTCGAGTTCAAGGACCCTCTTGCCGAACTCTTTTAGATTAACGACTGAGTCACTATTCCCTTGATCTTCCCGGTCAAGATGAACAGCTGTGATTCCAGCCTTCGATGGCGAGTCTACATCATCGAACCACCTGTCCCCGACATGGACGACCTCTCCAGCCTCCACTCCAAGAAGGGAGCACACCTTCTGATACGATCTTGGATCCTTCTTGACCATGCGGAGGTGAGATGGAACTGAGAATATCTGGTCAAACCTATCCTCGATGGATTTCAGCTCGATGTCCAGGAACTCTTTGGGAGCGTTGGAGGTGACGATAAGGCGGTGTTCAGCCCCAAGCATCTCGAGCACCTCTTCCACCTCCGGATAGAGTATTTCCAGACCTTTGATTTCCTCCAGGAAGGAGGAGGTATCTCCCAGACCAAGGCGATGGAACCAGTAATCAAGGCTGAACCAATCTGGATTCTCATCTCCCACCGTACCGAACTGCCTAAACAGTTCACTTCGAGCATCATCGATCCCAAGTCCGTTCTTCTCAGCGTACCGTTCTGGGATCTTCTCGAACCACACGATGTGACTGAACTGATGATCGACGAGTGTTCCGTCGGCATCGAAGGAGATCACCTTGTACCTCATCACCTGCCCCTTAGCCCAAATATCACTTATATCTGTTGGGGAGCAGCCCTTCCCGTGTCGGACGTTGTTCCATCCTGATGTTGAAAAATGAAGGTGGCGCAACAGATCGCAATCTGTTGATCTGATTGATTGATTCTGGAATTGAATAATGGTTTTATCTATCAACAGTTCATTTGACAGAGAGAGCGATCCGAATTAGCGCTGCTTGGTGATGATTTGCCTGTTCGTATCCAGATAATCGGAGGCTTCCTTGGAGCCGGAAAAACCACCCTGATAACCAAGATGGCGAAGAAGCTGATGGATCAGGACATGAAGGTTGGGATAATCATGAACGATCATGTCGATTCCCTGGTGGACACCCAGTACTCCAAAGAGCTAGGGCTGGACTGCTGCGAGGTCGCCGGAGGATGCTTCTGCTGTCGATTCCCGGATTTCCTTGAGAACGCTAGGGAACTGGTGAAAAATGAGGGCCCTACGCTGATATTTGCGGAGCCAGTAGGCAGCTGCACGGACCTCATGGCGACGGTAGCCGCACCGCTCAAGCGGGTCTACGGAAACGAGTTCCAGGTGGCTCCCTTGATCATCATGGTGGATGCCGATAGGGCCGTCAGAAACAGGATGAATGACAATTCCCTGGGAGGATACCTAAGGCAACACCAGATCTCGGAGGCTGAGTATGTGGTCCTGTCCAAAGTAGATCTTGTTGACAAAGGGGATCTCGAAAGAGTATCTTCCATGGTCAACGAGATCAATCCCAAGGCGAAGGTATTCCTCTATTCATCTGGTGCGGAGGATGGCCTTGATGCTATTCTCTCCTTGGCGCTATCGGAGGAGGAAAGTCGCATTGACCCTCGGGAAATTGATTACCATGTATATGCCGAGGCGGAGGCGGAGCTGGGCTGGTATAATGGGACCTTCCTTGCGAAGGTGGAGAGGTTGGATGCATACCTGCTATGTCGGGAGCTGCTCGAAGATATTTCGTCGAAATTCCCGGTGGAGGATGTTGCCCACGCCAAGATCATGCTTGCCTCCGAATCGAACGCGGCAAAGATGAGCGCGGTGATGGGGCGTGTCTCTATCGACGCCGTAGCGGGCTCTAGATTCGCTTCAGGCGAGGCCAGGATGACCATCAATGCCCGGATCGCCACTGATCCTCAGATCCTCAGGATGATCGTGAACCAGGCGGTTGACCACGCAGCCGAAAGGTTCGGATTGATCTTTGAACTCGATAAGGAGGATTTCTTCTCTCCCGCAGCACCGAATCCCACCTACAGGATGAAATGATTGCGAGAGAATCGCCTATATCCGCTAGGATTCATGATTCCTTGATCGACCCTCTGTGTCAAAGAATATCAGGAAATCCTCTTATACTGGGATTGGATTCTGCGTGCTTCAAAATCAAATCGGAGCGGATCGATCTGTTGAACCGTGACCAAAGGATGAAATTCGCGAATACCGCAATGAGCACCGGAATACTGATGTTCCTGGGATTGATCTGTGCCTCAGTATGCGTAGCCCTGGTGCTGACCGTCCAGATGGTCCTAGAGCTTTTTCTCTGATCATCTTATTGAATTTGCAGCTAGATCAGATGGAATTGGTACCGAGGAATTCCACGAGGATCATTTTCTGGCCTTCTCGCCAGTTGCGTAGGAGCGCTTGATTCCCCCCTTGAAGTACCAGCGGTAGAGGAGGGCCATGTCTCGTGGGAAGATCCCCACCTTGTCACCATCTTTTACCGATGAACTCAATTCCGTGTACTCATGGTTGAGGAATATGTGGCTGGTCTCCATCTCGTCGACCTTGAGTATCCCCAGTATGTCATTGATCGTTTCAATGTCGTCAATGGGCATTTCCACAATGCCCACGTATCCGCTATCATCTAGCTTAGGTGCTTTGCCCTTGAGATTCCCGAAAAGCCTAACCTGCACGGTCATGGTGAATCCTCTTTCTTTAATAAATTTAAAGGGGAAAGGGTTTGGGGTAAGTGATTCACTTCCCGAACACACTGTCCAGCTCTTCATCTGGGACGTCGTAGACCTCGTTCGACGGAGGCAACGGTTCGATCCTGAAGAACTCGGGGAGCCTGTCGTCCTCGTTGGAGAATCCCGCTCTGATGTTGAAGTCCCTCTCCAAGAGCACTATCTTGGAACCGAGGGCGATCGCGTCGTCTGCGGACCATTTTGTTCCCAGCACTCCGTTGCAGGATTCCACAATACCATCAAATCCCTCGGGTATGTCCACGGTCGCGAAGGTCGTGAACAGGCAGTATCCCGAAGAGTCGATGAAGGCGGTGTAATTCTGGAAGTTCCTTGATAGCTGTCCCTTCTTCTTGTCCAAGGGATCTAGTTTACCCCCCACGCCAAGGATCTCTGGAGCTATCGCATATCCAGCCGTGTGGTCCGCACCCATGGGAGTCGTGGCGTAGGTCACACCGATTCCCTTGATCGGCCTGGGGTCGTAGGCGGGCAGCCCCTGACCCTTCACCGCTGGGACCCTGTGAACGCCGAAGGCCTGTCCCGCAAAAGCACATCCGTTAGCCAGCAGGCGCCCGGTTGCGGTCTTATTCTCGATCTCCTTCATCAGCTTGATGGCCTTCTTGCCGTCGCCGAAGTCTGCGAGACCTCCTTCCATGGCCACACCCATTGTGTCACCCATCTCGATAGTGTCCAAGCCCAAATCGTTGCATGCTCTGTTCAGCTCTCCCACGTCGTCTAGGTCGTAGATGCCGCAGTTCGGCCCCAGAGCCCACACGGACTCGTACTCGAGAACGCCAACTGGATCGACGCCACCCTGCTTCACCCATACTTCAGAACATCGGATGATGCAACCTGGGCTGCAGGCGTGCGGCCTCTCTCCTCCTCTGGCCTTGATGACCTCGGCCTTCTTCTCTCCAGACACCATTGGTGCCATGTCATCGTATCCGGCGGAGAAGTTGCGGTGGGGTAACGCTCCAGCTTCATTGATGACATTCACAAGGGCGGATGTTCCATAGGTATTGAGGGTACCACCCTTCTTGGTGATGTCATGCGAGGTAAGAGCATTGGTCAGCTTCTTGGTCCCGATCTTGAAGACCTCCTCGTCGGCCATTTTCACCCCCGGCCCGCCAGAATCATCGATTACGATGAACTTCAGACCGCGGGCGGCCATTACAGCTCCAAGTCCTCCTCTTCCCGCGTACCTCGAGGGCATTCCCTCTGGGTCGTTGAAAGCCACTCCGGCCCCCGCTCCTCCCATTTCACCGGCTATGCCGCAGGCGCAGATGCCCACATCGACACCGAATCGTGCGCGAATATCATCGTACGCCTTATACAGTCCCATGTTCGACCAAATGGTAGCATCGTGGAACTCGATCTCATCCTTGAGTATGTTGACCATGAAGTAGTCATCTTTCTTGCGATGTCCTTCGACCACTATGGCCTTGAGCCCAAGTCGGGCCACCTTCTGCGCGAAGCTGGTTCCCGCGTTAGCCTCCTTAATTCCCCCCGTCAGGGGCGATTTTCCCCCAACCGATAGTCTACCAGAAGTCGGTGCCTTCGTACCAGTAACTATACCAGGTGCTAGAACGAGCTTGTTGTTCGGTCCCAATGGATGGCAGTCCGCTGGGACCTCTTCAGCCACTATGGACGATGTCAACCCCCTTCCACCAAGATTCTTCCACTTGTCGGGGACATCCTCCATGGTGGCCTTGAGCTCGGTCATATCCAATCTTAAGATTTTGGTAGCCACCTTCTCACCTAATGTTATCATTCGTTCAGCATATTCAAATATGTTACGAAATGCGTAGTGAAACATATCGCTATTTGACGGATGTAATTTTAATAGTGCAGTCTAGTTAAGAGAATACGCAAATCTGAATACGGCAATCGCAATATTACGCGGTGCTGGATTCGTAAGGGATCTTGAGCAAGGATTTCGGGTCAATCCCGATAATACGCTTATTTAACAATCATTTATTCAGAATCCGCTTGAGTAAGATGGTTATGTTTATCAGGTGGTCCCATATATTTACGTTGGAATGATTGAGGCCTCGATTACCCTGGAGATGCCCGATAACTGGGTGAAGGTAGTAGGGAGCAAGTTCCCGACCCCCATCAAGTTCATAGAGTGCTTGCCTTACGGTGAGTCGGGCGGAAGGTCACTGGTGGAGATAGAGGGAGACCCCACTACTACTGACCAGATGATCGAGGAGATCAAGAAGCATCCCAGCGTGTGCAAGGTCGATGTTTCTACATTCGGGGACGGCCGTATCTCGGGGTCGATAGTGACCAATAAATGCGTGGCGTGCAGGGCATTGACCGGAACAGAGTGCTTCCTGACCCGGGCGAGGAGCATGCCTGACGGTAAGGTGCAATGGACCGTGACCAGCGGCGGTAATTCCTCACTGGCGAAGCTAGTCGACCGCCTGAAGGATTCGGGATGCACTGTCCAGATCAATAGCATCACGAAGATAAGTGGACAGAACGTTATCACCAAAAGGCAGGAGGAGATCATGAGGTTCGCCCTGGAGAATGGATTCTACGAATATCCCAGGAGGATCACCATCAGAAAACTCGCCCAGAAGCTGGATATCTCCCCATCGACCCTGAACGAGATCCTCCAGAGGGGCGAGAGGAATATCGTGGAGTCGTTCTTCAAACACAAATGATCTTGTTCGTATCCTGATCCTCGACCGCAACCACTTTTCTAGATAATCGACTCGAGTCCATCGTACTATTGAGGTTCGATCTACGCCCTCTCATAGAACTGCATTGGCTTTCCTATTGATCTGAAGACCATGTTCAGCTGTATCAGTAGGTCCCGATCCCCATTCTCCAGACCAGAGAGCGCGATCGGCTCCTCCTCCTTGAACACCTCAATTCCGTGGGCACCTGATTGACGTGCCCTGCTGACCACGATCTCCTCTCCCAGTTCCCTGGCGTACGCGATGGCCTGGGAGAGCCTTTCGAAGTCCTTCTTTTCGCCGGGCAGATGCACAGAGCATGGCGGATCCTCCAGCCCAGCCATTCCTGGCTTGGGTTGGATCAGTATCTCCACGGTCTCGATGATGCTCCCTGTAATGGCGCCCACCGCATTCCCGACCTCGCTGTGATCTGGAACGATTAGTTCGGTTCCCATGTTCCTTGCCACCGAGGGGAGATATGTCTCGACTGGAGCGCCAATCCCGATGATCTTCTTATGGAGGTCCATTCTGCAGGAGTAGTCCGGTCCTCTCATTCCAGCGACCATCATTTCAACCAGATGATCCGCCACCGGGCAGTAGGATGTCTCCCTCGTCTCCTCGTACACCAGCTTCCTCAACAGTTCCCTGGAAATCTCGTCAATGACCTTCTGTTTCACCATTGTGCAGAACTCTTTGGGACTCGTCCCCAGCCGCTCGCTATAGAACCGCACGGCCAATATCGATGCGGATGGATCGTGTATCACATATGATCCTTCTACGTGAAGGATGTCGGTTGGGGTCAATCCCACCCGACTGATGACACCATATTCCTCAAGACGGCTGATGCTGTAGGAGAAGGGAAGTATCCCCGTTCTCTCCTTGAGATCCGTCAGGAGGCCTGGTCCCTCTTCTAGTACACTCAAGATCTGCCAGTCCTCATTGCCCAGCCGGAAGTTCTTGGGTATCCTGTTGAAGATCAGGAAATCCGTCGGTTGATAAAGCCTGGATTTGTCGATGTATGTGGGATCCGAGTACTTCTCGTCCAGATCCAACTTCTCCAATCGTTCTCGGATCCTGGGATAGATGGAACAGGCATGACACAAGGGAATGACCCTGTTGGGTAGGAGTCGGATGTTTCCTCGGTTCACCACGATCCGGCTGTCGCCGCCTATCCCTCCGGTGGAGACGCTTATGGCCCTCACCCTTGTCCTCCAGTTGGCGATCCTGGCCCCCTCGGGGTCCAGCCTGGGCATTCCGTCTCTGAGAATCCCTATGTCGGTGGTGGTGCCGCCCATGTCGATGATCACCGCGTCTTCCTCATCCGTCAGATATTTGGCCCCGTTGATGCTTGCCGCAGGCCCTGACAGTATCGTTTCCACGGGACGTTCCCTTGCCACCTTCTCGCTCATAATCGATCCGTCCCCCTTCATGATCATCAAGGGGGCTTGAATCTGTAACTCTTCCAGTATCAATTTCGCTGACGAGATCAGTTCCGATATCACTGGTATCAGCCTGGCATTGAGAACGGCTGTCAATGTTCTCTCTTGAAATCCAAGATCGGTGGAAAGCTCGTGACCACATACCACGGGAAGGTGAGTCAAGGTGCTGATGAGTTCTTTGGTCTCGACCTCGTGTTCTGGATTCCTCACTCCCAAGTAACCCGAGACGGCGAACGCGTCCACGAAATCCCTTACCTCGAGGATGAACCCCTTGGCCTTATCGACATCAAGAGGTTCGGTCTCCTCCCCCGCAAGGTCATGCCTTCCCTTCACCTTGATCCGCTTCTCGGTTGGAACCGAAAGGCTGTATTCCTCACCAATGGCGATCAGGGCTACCCTTGATCCCTTTCCCTCTACCACGGAATTCGTGGCAAGTGTGGAAGACAGCGAGACCAGCTTGATGCAAGGGAATAGATCCCTGTCCAGCTGAGATAGGGAATTTGAGATTCCCTTTGAAAGATCTTCCCGGGTGGTTGGTGCTTTCGCCTTGCTCAATACATTTCCGGTCCCCATGTCAAGAATGACTGAATCGGTGTAAGTGCCACCGGTGTCGATGCCCAGGCCAAATTTCATGTTTCAATTCACCTCGTGAGTAGTATCGAACGATCAACGACGCAGCTGAGATATTACGCCTGGAAATAACTCGTCCCGGAAATGGGGGAGGAATAGAGCCTCGAAGAACTGCTCCTGGAAATTGGAACGAGCCGCCAGCTCGATGTACTTAATGTTCTTAGCCAGCCGCTCAGCTTCCATCCTTGATCCGCGGTTGAGAAGAGCGATCTTTGCGCCGGAACCCGCTGCGTTCCCGATCGGTATTATCCGTTCCAGTGGAATCTCTGGCAGCATACCCATGAACAGCGCGCTCCTTGGTGAGATGTAATTGCCGAAGGCTCCAGCAAGCAGTATGCTGTCTAGTTCATCCTGGGTTATTCCCATCTCCTCCATGAGGGCGACCGCTCCCACGTACATTGCCGCCTTGGCACTGAGGACCTCTCCGATATCCTTCTGGGTGATGGAGATCACTTCCCCATTGGCCGACTCGCTCTCTGGGGCAAGGACGAATTGAAGCGCTCCGTCGATATTGCATATTCGCGGATGATCCAGTTCCCTGTCTATCTTGCCCCTTTCGTTAATGATGCCCGCCCGGAACATCTCGGCTATGGCATCGACCACCGCGGACCCGCATATACCCTTGGCCTTGGCCCCGTTGATGGTGGAGACTGTTACCTCAAGGTCGTCCCCTATGATGATATGATCTATGGCTCCACTTGAGCCCCTCATACCATGCTTGATGTTCCCGCCCTCAAGAGCGGGACCGGCCGCGCATGATGTGCTTGCCACTCCATTGGAGCTGCCAATTGAGATCTCGCCATTAGTACCGATATCGATGACCATACGTGGCTCTTCACTCTCCCAAATCCGAGAGGCTATGAGGACGCTCATGTGATCAGCGCCCACGAATCCGGCCACGTTTGGAAGCGAATATGCGTAGCTCTCCTGAGCGAGATTGATCCCAAGACTGCTGGCCTTTACCTCGAAGGGCTCCGCCACAACGGGTACGTAGGGGGCGCGTCCAAGCCCGTATGTATCGAGCCCGAAGAATAGATGGTGCATGGCGGTGTTGCCCACGATCACCATCTCGTAAACGCTCTGTCTGGATCTTCCTGCTTCCCTGCAGCATTCACCAACCAGCTTTTCTATCGCGGAAGAAATGACGTTCTGCAAGGTCTCGGCCCCGCCCTCGTTGCGCATGACATAGGTCATCCTTGAGAGTACATCATCGCCGTACTTGATCTGAGGATTCATCATGGACCTGACGGCAAGACATTCACCGGTTTCAAGGTCCATGAGGTACGCGACGACCGTGGTGGTACCGATATCCACGGCCAATCCATTGACTCCCTCGTTCCCCTCTTGGAGAACTCCAAGTATCTCTCCTTGGCGAACCACGGCCAGGATCTCCTCGCCTGACCTCAGACTGGCTGAAAGGGAGTTGAGCACATGGGGGGACGGCAATCTGGTAGAGATTTCGTTCTCCCCAAGCGCCAAGTTGAACCTCTCTAGGTCAGCAACGGGATTATCAAGAGAAGCTGTGGGTACTCTCAATCTCAAGGTGCGAACAACAGGTTCCATTGCGATCGATATGGCTGAATCCTCGAGGATGACCTGGTCACCTCTCATTGATTCTGCCGGTACCTCGACCACCATGTCATCTGAAACGGTCACAAGGCATGCGAGTCTAATCCCTCGCCCAAGGTCTTCCTCCGAGATGTGAGCCCGGTCCTCTTCGTTTATTGGCGGCGCATTCTCCTTGATAATGACCTTGCACCTGCCGCATTTTCCCCTTCCACCGCAGACCATCTCCAGAGATATGCCGTTGTGCTCAGCGATCTCGGCGAGCGAACCTGCCTCCGATGATGTGATCACCGATAGGCCGGATGGTTCAAACAGTACCTTGGGCATGTTGATTACCTCTATCTGTCGCAAGTCTCTGAAATATATTATTATTTAGTATCTACCCGTCGGCATGACGCCATTAATGGAGCGTTTTCATCGTGCATTTGACACAAACCGCAGAAATTCTATGGGCGTGAAAATCCAAACCGGATGGAAATAAATAAAAAAGGAAAGGGGGGGTTTGAAATCACCAGTTAGGCTTGATTTCTTCCCTGTACTTGGTACCTAGCTCATCCGCGGTGATCAGAGCGGAGTATACCCTTGCAGGACTCACTGGTGTCGCTCCCAGCAATAGCACCTTGTCCTGCATGCAGGACTTGCAGGCACCAGCCCAGATCAGGTCAAGATCCGGTGAGACTCCCTTGCCCAGCAGGTCCTCGAAGGTTATCGACAGCCCGACGGAGTCTGCCCAGGCAATTGCCTCCCAGATCTCTTCCGAAGGTCGGTCCTCAAGGATCATCTGGGTTATGGTGGTGAACGATATCACCTGACCGTGCGGTATGTGCCTGTCCGCCTTGCGGTGCAGGGCTAGCAATCCAGCTCCAACCAGACCATCGTGAATTCCGTGTCCTCCAGCCAGGCCGCCGCTCTCGAATCCCACACCCGCCATAAGGGTGTTGGTCTCGATAATCCTCTCGAGCGCAGGTGTGACCACCTTATGCCTGTTGGCTGCCAAGGCCTGGACACCGAACTCCCTCAGCTGGTTCCAGCACTCATTCGCGATTAGCCTGGAAGAGACGGTGGAATATCCCCCTACAAGCGTGGGCGTCTCGGCCTGCTTGGAAGCCTCCATCTCGAACTTGATGCACATCGCGTCTCCCATTCCGTTTATGGTCTGGGATACTGGACCTTCCGCGATGATCTTTGAATCCATGATTACCGCGTGAGTGTCCTCTGGATAGAGATCGTACCTGTTCCATGTCAGATCGTCGTTGTATATGACCGAGAGAGCGCTGGTGAAACCAGCCATGGAGGCGACTGTTCCAACAAGAACAAGCTTGCCGCCCATATCCACATTGTTGGCAACTCTCCTGGCGACATCGCACATCGATCCCCCGCCGACTCCAACGATGAAGTCGGCCTCGGATGCCTTGGCCGCCTCGGTTACCTTGTTGTTCTCGGTGTCGGAACACAACCAAACGCCTGGATACTCATCAGCAACCTCTACGCCGTTCTCGGCAAGGCTGTTCCTGACGTTCTCGCCGGCAATCTTCAACGCCGTCGTTCCACCCATTATGAACGCCTTCTTTCCAAGGTGTCCACAGTATTTACCAGTGTCCTTCGAAGCCTCGGGACCCTGAACATAGATGGCCGGAGACTTCCAAACGAATGGAAGCTGGGGCTTTATCCAGTCCATTTCTTTCAATCTATAAGTCATTACCATTGATTCTCTCTCCTTCGAACCAGATGTTCGCGATGGCTGTTGGTCAGAAGATTTATTTATAGTTTAATGTAGAATGACTTCAGATACGAGTCGAATTCTCCGTAAATAGTTGGTGAATCAGAGAAATTCGAAGATTTAAATACTCGGTATTGATTTTAGTTTTGATGTTGTCTACGAATATCGTTTTGATAATGTTCGTTTTAACAATAGTGAAAGGCAGATATAACGTAAACTTTTTTTAGGGGATTATTATACAATAGTTTAGCCCAAACCCATATAAGGTGAAAGGGCTCGGAGGAGTAACTTTGTATGAAGAATTGGCACAGGCAACCGCGGTTGGTGATGTCAAGAAAGTCACAGTGCTTGTTGACGGAGCTCTCGAATCGGGTAAAGAACCCACAGAGATCGTTGAAAAAGGTCTCGCAGCCGGAATGGAGATCATCGGTGAGAAGTACGACAAAGGGGAAGCGTATCTCGTTGACGTCATCGTAGCCGCAAACGCCTTCAAGATCGCTATGAACTTGATAAGGCCCCATTTCAAGGCTACTGACAAGAAGATAGGTACCGCAGTAATGGGAACCGTCGAGGGAGATATACACGATCTTGGGAAGAACCTCGTATGCGTCGCATTGGAGGTAAGCGGGTTCAACGTGATTGATCTCGGAAACGATGTCACGCCAGAATCATTCTCTTCCACGATCAAGTCCGCTGACGCTGATGTCTTGGGCATGTCCACCCTGATCACGACCACCATGGTTAATATGAAGAACACCGTCGATCTGTTGAATGAAGATGGTGTCAGGGAGAACGTGAAGGTCATTGGCGGGGGAGCGCCAATAGACGCCGCGTACATGAAGGAGATCGGCGGTGACCTGTACGCTCCGAACGCTTTTGAGGCGGTGACTGTGATCAAGAAAGCTATGGGGGCATAAAAATGGATGAGATGACTCCAAGAGAGAGGGTTGAGACAACCTGCAGATTCAAGGAGCCTGATCGAGTACCCATCGATTTTGGCGGCTTGATATCCACAATACTGGATGCAGGCCCCTATGGATATCGTGCTCTGGCAGAACATCTGGGTGTCACTGATTATGAAAAGCCTGCTGTGGCTTACATCTTGAACAGCGTGGCCAATATTGATGAGAGGATCTATCAGAGATTGCACTCTGATTTCAGGCACGTTTTCCCTCCGAACGCCGAGGGACCCATCACCGTCCACGAGGACGGAACGATGACCGTTGTGCATGGAATCAGATTCAAGCCCCTTGGCAACTGGTATAACCCCTTCGACTTCCCTCTGGGAAATGCGACCACCATCGAGGATATACAGAATTACGGCAAGTGGGCGAACCCCAACGATCCATACTACTTAGAGGGCACTGAGGAGACCCTGAGGCACCTCAAGGAGGATACGGATTGGTCGGTTTACGCTCTCTGCGGATACTGGGGAATGCTGGGACACGCATACGCGTTCGTCGCAGGATTCGATAAGTTCCTGTCCGACATGATCGTTAACCCGGAATTCTACCACGCCATGATGGAGCACATCCTGGACCTGAACGTGCAGTGGATAGAGAACTACTGGGGGAAGCTTGGTGACTACCCCGATGTGATCCTGATCGGTGATGATATGGGAGCTCAGGACGGGCCATTTATGCCACCGAGGATGTTCCAGGAATTCGTCAAGCCCTACATGGGCAAGCTGATCAAGACCATAAAAAAGAACAGCAAGGCCAAGCTCAAACTGCACTCATGTGGCTCGGTATACCAGCTCATCCCTGATCTGATCGACATCGGCGTGGACATACTGAACCCCATTCAACCTCTGGCCAAGGATATGGCTCCGGCGAAGCTCAAGAAGGAGTTCGGAAGGGACATCGTTCTGCACGGCGGAATCGACGAGCAGAGGATGCTGGCATTCGGCACCAAGGAGGAGGTCATCGAGGGCACCAAGGAGTACCTGAAGATCCTGGCTCCGGGTGGCGGATACATCGCAGCAGCGTCCCACAACATCGAGCCCGAGACCGCACCTGAGGTCGCGGTGGCGATGTATGACACCTGCTACGAGTTCGGAAGGTATCCGATACCTCAGTGAAGGATTAAGAAACGAATTCAGGGAGGTCAACCTCCCTTTCAATTTTTACATTCCAGGTGGAGCCGAAAACATGATATTCGAAATGTTGTGGTATATGAGCAAGACCTTCGAATTACAGGAGGTGATTTCGTGGAAGAGAACGGCACACTAGCTATCATCGGCTGCCTCCTCATGGAGGACGAGATGGTTCACGTCATTACTCATGATTCCAGTATCAAGAGCGTCCTCGTTATAGAGAACGAGGTGAATGACAGCATACTGTCCAAACTCAATGACGGGCTTGAAGGGGTTCCCATCGGGCTGTTGAACGAGGATGAACTCCAATCACTTCCCAAGAATGATGGGTTCTCGATCCTTGTCTGGATGAAGGACATGGCGCTCCATGAGAGCCCCGAGATACTGAAGAAGGACATGATAGAGACCATTCGGAAGCTCAGGGGAACCTGCGATGCCGCCATGCTGTTCTACGGGCTATGCGGGAACGCGCTCAAGGATATTGGCGGCCTATCCAAAGAAGCGGGGATGCCGGTCACCATACTCAGGGATTCGAGGGGAGAGATCGTGGACGATTGCATCGCTGCTGTCATAGGTGGAAGAGAAGCTTACCAGAAGATCGTCAGCAGGGATCTGGGTGTTTTCTTTCTGACACCGATGTGGGCGGAGGTCTGGAGGGAGATGGCAGTGAGAACGAGGGTGGTTCCACCGGGATACGATATCAGCCTCTACAAGATGGTACTCCAGAGCTCTGGATACACGAAGGTCATCAAGATCGACACGGGATTGAATGACGCCGAGAAGTTCGAAGATCAAGCGGTGGAGTTCGCTGAGATATTCGAACTCGAGAAGGTGGACATGAATGGAGATCTGGACCTCGTGAAGGAATCCTACGAGAAGGCGAAGGCCACTATCAAAGATGAAGTATCCACCTGAAACATTTTGAACGGCACAATCGAAGCCGTTCAATTATCATTCTGATTACTCATTGTCGTTATTTTATCTTTCCTTCTATCGACCCTCGTTCTTTATCCCGTACATGTACGTCGATGAGATAATGCTGAAAGGCGTCATGTATCATTCGAGACGAAGAGGCTGAAGCAAATGGCAGAGGAAGCAACAATACCCATGGCTAACGAAGAGGACCTGAAGGTCTTGAGCAATTTGAAGCGAATAAAGCACGTTATCATAGTCATGAGCGGCAAGGGCGGTGTGGGAAAAAGCACGGTTGCCGCCAACCTTGCGGTCGCACTTTCAATGAAGGGATATGAAACGGGTCTGATGGACGTGGACATTCACGGGCCCAACATCCCAAAGATGCTCAAGATAGAGGACGCCGTCATTACTGGAGATAAAACAGGGTTGTACCCTGTTCAGGTACCCCCACACCTAAAGGTGATGTCCATGGCGTTCCTCCTCCAGGACAGAGACGCCCCTATCATCTGGAGGGGACCCATGAAGATGGGAGCTATAAGGCAGTTCATTGGGGATGTGAAATGGGGTGATCTGGACTACCTCATAGTAGACCTTCCCCCAGGTACTGGTGATGAGCCATTGAGCATCGCTCAGCTAATCCCAAAGGCTGATGGCTCCATCGTCGTGACCACCCCGCAGGACGTGGCACTGCTCGATTCCAGGAAATCGGTCAACTTCTCACGATCGCTCAAGCTGCCCGTAATCGGAATAATCGAGAACATGAGCGGCATGGTCTGCCCTCACTGTGGAGAACACATTGACCTGTTCAAGATCGGAGGGGGTAAGAGATCCGCTGAGGAACTTGGCGTTCCCTACTTGGGTGGTGTTCCAATAGATCCCAAGGTAGTACACTCAGGAGACGATGGCATGCCTATCGTGCTGTACGATTCTGGCTCTCAGGCAGCGAGTGCCTTCATGGAAATCGTGGACAAGATCACCGACAAACTGAAAAAGAATGATTAAGAAAGAGGGGGGGCCCCTTGGCCCCCTCTTTACCCAGGAATGGACTTCTGGGATGAAAGGAGGAAATCAAACATGAAATTATGCGTGACATCACAGGGCGACGATCTCGATTCAGAGGTCGACCCCCGGTTCGGAAGATGCGCCTACTTCTTGATAGTGGACACCGTGAGCATGGAGTTCGAGGCCGTCTTGAACGGGGGAGTGGGCGCGGCAGGCGGTGCTGGTGTCCAGGCCGCACAGGCAGTAGCTGGACTAGGCGCTGAGGCAGTGGCCACCGGCAATATTGGACCAAACGCTTTCGAGGCTCTGAGTGCGGCGGGGATTCGCATGTTCACCGGAGCTTCCGGGACGGTGAGAAGAACGGTGGAGGCTTTCAAAACGGGCGCACTCAAGGAGACGACCGCTGGCCCTACTACAGGCTCGCACTCAGGAATGAGAGGTGGAAGAGGAAGGATGTGATACTGGGAGGCCCAGATCAACTGAAGGAGAGATTCGAATGAAGGTAGCAGTACCGACCAATGGAGAGCGGGGGCTGGACGAAGAGGTTGGCCTCCATTTCGGCAAGGTACCCACATACACAATCGTTGACACCCAGACCAACCTTGTCAAGATAGTTGAGAACACCAGCGAACATCGTGGAGGGGTGGGGCTTCCACCGGACCTGATCGCGAAAACCGGTGCCGATGTCATGATAGTCTTCAATGCGGGAATGAGGGCTATAAATCGACTGCAGGAGCTGGGAATCGATGTCTACACCGGAGCCCAAGGCACGGTGAGGGAGGCAATAGAAGCGCTCCAGGATGGTAGATTGGAACCTGCAAACGCCCAGAATGCCTGTAAAGAGCATGAGCACTAGTGATAATGATGAAGATAGCCGTCGCAAGCGGGAAAGGCGGCACGGGAAAGACCACGGTGGCTGTGAACCTCGCCTTGTCCCTCAAGAAGTGTACCCTCGTTGATTGCGATGTGGAGGAGCCAAATTGTGCCATTTTCCTCAACACGTCCATGCAGAAATTGGAGGAAGTGAGACTTCCTGTCCCGGTATTCGATCTGGATAGGTGTACCTACTGTGGCAAATGTGCTGATTTCTGCATGTACAATGCCATCGCGGTCTTTCCCGAAAAGCTGCTGTTCTTCCAAGACATGTGCCATTCTTGTGGTGGATGTGCGATCCTGTGTCCAGAGAACGCAGTTACCGAATCCACGAGGAAAATTGGTGAGATAGACCACGCCCGCATTGCCGAACTGGACATCTACCAGGGAAAGCTGGAGGTAGGGGAACCCCTTGCAGTGCCCATCATCAGGAGAGTCAAGGAGTACGCCAAAGATCATTCCGTGGTGATTTACGATGCCCCTCCCGGGACGGCATGTCCCGTGATTGACACCCTGAAGGATGCTGACATAGCCCTGCTGGTCACAGAGCCAACGCCGTTCGGCCTACACGATCTGAAGCTTGCCGTCGATGTCGTCAGGAAGATGAACATCCCTTTAGGGGTGATAATCAACCGGGATGGAGTGGGCAATGATTGTGTGGATCGCTATTGTGAAGAGGAGGGCATAGAGATCGTCATGCGCATCCCCAATGATCGCAGGATCGCAGAGATGTACTCGAATGGGATACCTTTCATCTTTGAGTTACAAGAGTACAGGGAGATCATGCTCCAGTCCTATTGGAGGATATATCAGATAGCGGAGGCGGGACCGTGATGGAAGTCACTGTGATAAGCGGGAAAGGCGGCACGGGAAAGACCACGCTGGCTGCCGCTTTCGCCTCCCTTGCCCAGAACGCCGTTCTTGCGGACTGCGACGTGGACGCGGCTGACCTGCACCTTATACTCGATCCACTTGTGGAGGAGCGGAGGGACTTCCTGGGACTGAAGCTAGCGATCAAGGACGAGGATAAGTGCATCGACTGCGGTCGCTGCCTGGATCACTGCCGATTCTCGGCCATCAGTGAAGATTTCGAGATAATACGCGACAGCTGTGAGGGATGCGCCGTCTGCCAGCTGGTTTGCCCGGAGGACGCCATCTCGATGGTAGACCGCATATCTGGAGAAGCTTTCATCTCAAGCACTAGGTTCGGGCCCATGGTGCACGCATCGCTGATGGCTGGAGAGGAGGCATCGGGGAAGCTGGTGGCCATGGTGCGAGAGATGGCAAGGAAGGTCGCTAAGAATAGTGAGAAGGATCTCGTACTCATAGATGGTCCTCCTGGAATAGGATGCCCGGTGATCGCCGCCATCTCCGGCGTTTCTATGGTCCTTGTGGTTACTGAACCAACCCTGTCGGGAATGCACGATCTGGAAAGAGTGCTTGGGGTCGCCGAACACTTCAAAATCCCTTCCGCGGTCATCGTCAACAAGGCCGACATAAATGAGGACAACACCAACAAGATAAGGACCTACTGCTCTGAGCGGGATGTACCATTCTTGGGCCGGCTGCCCTACCATGACTCGGCCACGGAATCCATGATCAAGGGACAAACACTGATCGAGCATGTCGATAATCCCCTGGCTCCGATCATCAAGGATATGTGGAACAAGATGGAGGAGATCCTGAGTGAGTGAGAAGGACCCGTTCGAGAAGGCCATTGAGGAGATACAGGCCAGGATAGTCGAAGATGAGGAACGCCTCTACTCGCCGATCGTATTGAAGGAATCACGGAACCCCTACCACATGTGGAAGATGGAGGACGCTCATGGCCGGGCCCAGGTTCAGGGGATCTGCGGGGACACCATGTGGATCTACCTGAAGGTCGATGGAAAGACTATCCTGGAGGCGAGCTTTGAGACCGATGGTTGCGGGGCAACCATGGCCGTGGGGAGCAGGTTGATGAAGATGGTCGAGGGCTTGGAACTCGCAGATGTGCTGATGATGACCGATGACGATCTAATTGATGAGTTGGGAGGCCTTCCAGAGGACAGCCTGCACTGCGCAGGTCTCGCCGTCTCGACCCTATATAAGGCGGTTGATGACCTATACGCTAAGGGCGTAGTAGGGTAAAGTTATACTATCCCGCATTCTTACGGTATATAGAGGATAAAATTGAGACGTACGGAGGACGTTCTAAGGACTGAGATCATAGAATCCCTGCGTGGGGTGATGATTCCCGAGAGCAACGCCTCTGTCTATGACCTAGATCTGGTTCATGATGTGCAAATCAAGGATGGGCATGTCCGGTTGATCTTCTCTCCCGGGGCAATGCTGTGTTCCAGCGTTCAGGTAGCCTTCAGCATTAAACAAGCGGTGGGATCCGTTTCCGGAGTTCGCAAGGTCGAAATTCACGTGGCGGACTACGAGAGGGTAGTTCTATCAAAGAATGTTGATTGAGAGTCCTTCCCTGGTTCTTCATATAGGGCGCTGTCCATTCCTTTTTGATATCATGAGGATAGCAGTCTCTGCTGAGGAACCATCACTTGACTCGGAGATAGGGGAGGATCTTGGCCACTCCCCTTATTTCCTGGTTGTGGACACTGAAACCATGGAGTTCGAGTCAGTGGAGAATGAGGCGGTCACCTGGGACATGGGAGCCGGTATGAAGGCTGCGGACATCGTCATTTCATTGGGTGTGGAGGCACTTATCACCGGCGCCATAGGAATGCACGGCTACTCCAAGCTATCCAAGGCCAATATCATGGTGGCCAGTGAGGATGAGGGCAAGATAAGGGATCTGATAGAGATTTTCAAGAGAAGGCACGGCCTCTGAAGAATAGAAATGAACTTAGAGTGTGTCAGAGATCAGTTGTTGATCTCCTTCATCACAGCGTTCTCCAGAGCGATATCTGGTATATGGCCTTGAGCCGAGGATACATTCTGTGAAAGGATGTTCCTTGTCTCGGGCGGCATTTCTCCAAGGAAATCATCCGCACCACGACATTGGGGCTTCACATCCTGTTTTTCCAGGTAATTCTTGATGCCTCTCAGAAGATCCGAGAGCGAGTTCAGCACAAGTGCACAGATGCACATGACGAATCCGAGGGTGAACAGGAAAGCAGCAACCACGGTCTGGAAAAGCCACCCCATGCCCCAAATGGTCAACTCAAATAGTGAGAGGAAACCCAATATCAGTCCAACGCATGCGATAACGAAACCAGGAACGCCAATCATGAGCAGGGGCCTGTTCTTGCTGACCGTGTTGATTATCCTGCCCATCACGGACAGGCCATGGGTCACTGGGTGCTTCTTGTGTTTGTTTGGCACATCATAGATAGCGGTAATAGGGACCTCCCTGACTCTGAGCCCCTTCTCCGCGAAATTGCAGATCATATCGGATTCGATATTGTACCCCTTCGAATGAAAGTCAAGGTTGGAAATGGCAGTCTTGCTGAGAGCGCGGAAACCGGATTGGGAATCGGTTATGTCGAGCTCACATGCAGCGTTGGTCAGTCCGTTGAGCACCTTTTGGCCTGCTTTCCGGTAGGCTGGTATTCGATGCTTACTCTCCAGAAAGCGAGAGCCAATTACTAGATCGGATTCCCCATTCAGAACGGGAGCGGCAAGTGACGATATCTGTCCCGGATCGTGCTGACCATCCCCATCCATTGTGACAATGGCCTTGAAGCCATTGGTACCAGCATGTCTGAGTCCAGTCAGCAGTGCGTTTGCCTTCCCAGTGTTCCTTGACATGTCGATGATCTCGGCCCCTGCAAGCCGGGCTATCTCTGATGTCTTGTCAACGGATCCATCATTGACTACGATGACGTGCTCACAATGCTTTCTCGCCTCGAGAACCACGCTGCCGATGGAAACCTCCTCGTTGAAAGCAGGTATGACGCAGACTATCCCATTCCCTCTGTCACTAATATTGATCACCTAGACTTCAGGCTCCCCCCGAAAATTAACAATGACCTCCCATATATCTTTTGTGTTCGTTATCAAGATTGGTAATTATGACGGGAACTTGTCAGTTGGATTTCATTATTCCATTTGATAAAAATCAAGATTGATACATTCATTTTACACAAGGGGAATGAGGTCGGATCAAGAACACTCATCTCATGAATATGAAAAGGTAAATATCATCTCGGGACTCATGACGGGGATATGGGATTCAAGGCCGTTCCCTACACTGACGTTGAGCTTGAGAATGTCACCGAAGAGGGTGCCGAAGGTGCAAAGATCCGGTGGTTGATCTCGAAGAAAGATCAAGCGACAAGATTCGCCATGCGGTATTTCGAGATCGCTGAGGGAGGGCACTCCCCCCTTCACACCCATCCTTGGGAGCACGAGGTCTTCGTGATGAAAGGTAAGTGCAAGGTTGTCTGTGACGGTGAGGAGTCCGTTTTGACCGAGGGAGGTGTGATCTTCGTACCGGAGAACACCAAGCACAACTTCCAGAACATTGGAGAAGGGGAGCTGCACTTCATCTGTGTCGTGCCCATGATGGATTAGAGGGCGGGGCTGAGCGTAAAAGTCGTAGCAGCTTGAACGATAGTTCTTGAGAAAGTCACCTGCGACATGTCAGTTCATGTCAGCCAGACCTGAATTCCTCCATGACGCTGTTATCGAAAAGGATACCGTGAAGGCTTCGTTTGATCTCGGTACAACCGCACTCAGGGCATTCATTTGGCTTGGGTTCTCCGTATGGTACCTCGAATAGCTCGCCGCAATTGACGCATTCGAACCATCTTGTTGCGAAGATACTTTCACCCCGTTAATACTTAGGTGGCAATACTAAATCAATTTTGCCTATGAGGTTCTGAAGCCTTTCTGCAGAATCGTCGCTGATCTCATGCTCAAGTCTACATGCCTGGATGATCGCTTCATCCTCCTCCACGCCGAGTAAGATGAGGAATCTGAGAATGGCCTGGTACCTCTGTTCCACCCTGGTAGCGATCTCCTTTCCCCTCTCGGTCAGCCGGGCGCCCTGATAGGGCTTCCAGGCAATGTATCCCTTGTTGTTGAGCTTTCTGCAGAACTCGCTCACCGAGGATGGTCTGATCCCCAAACGCTTTGCGATAAGGGAAGTACACACCCGATCGTTCCTTTCCTGAAGGGATTTGATGGTCTTGAGGTACTGCTCGACCGAAGATCGCCTCATGAAACCTCCAATAAAAGGAGGGCACTAGGGCCCTTTCATTCACCAGCGATACCAGGACCCGCGCCTTGGGGGCATGTAGTATGGGTCATAGTACGGGTCGTAGGGTTGGTCAAAGTAAGGGTCGTAGCACTGACCCCAACCATAGAATCGGCCGTACCCCCTACCGGGACCTCTGCCGTATCCCATGCCAAGGCCTCTTCCCCTTCCGAAGCCACGCCTTCTGCCCCATCCCATTCCCATTCTGGGAACTTCTGGGTTGGCGAAACCCGGCATGGGATACCCGACACACAATCCGGCCCTTCTACCTGTCATGGGACCTGCTCCCATGGGGCCCGTTCCATCTCCTCTGGGCATCTCAATCACCACCTTTCTTTCTTTTCTCTATCTCCTTCCTCAGGGACTCGATCTCCTCGGAGATGTCATCACGCTCCATCTCCATCATCTCGAGCTCCTGCTCCATCATCCTGATCTCCTCTTCCGGATCGATCCGCATCCGTTGTGGGTACTGGTATGGCACCATCCCTGGTTCGGGATAGGGATACATCACTTCCGGAGGCTGACCCAGACCGTAGATCTGATATCTACCCCTGGCCCACCCAGGGACCCCGGTCTGCCTGTATATCCACCTATATCGATTTCCTCTTCCATATCCGCCTGGCATCTCAATCACCTATATGAGGGGGGATGGAGTGTCATCATTTTCCCGCGGGTCCGGAGCTTGTGCAAGCCAAGGAGGTCGTATGACACTCCATATATGAACTATGTAGAAGTAATATAAATAGTTTATGAATTATTGCGCATATCTTTATGTATAAATGCGCAATTGTGCAATTTAACGAACTACTCCTTCAACCGGGCCAGCTTCTCCGCCCAGGTTCCAGTGAGTCCAGAGACCTCCTCCCTGGGTTCGTTCATTGGGTTTGGACCCAGCTTCACCACCTCTTCTATGAAGCTGTCCACGACATTGGCGTACTCCTCGGCCTGATCTGCGTCTATCCAAGCTACGCTGAACCGCCCCCTGTCGAAGCCGAACTGTGCAAGCAGCTTTCCAAGCAAGGTCATTCTCTTTCTGGTGCGAAGGGAGCCAACCTCAAAGTGACAATGTCCTGGTTTTCCACCAATTATCATGACTCCATCAGCTCCATTGGAAAGCGCCCTCAGTATCCATTCGGGATCGACCCTGGCTGAGCAGAGTGTTCTGACGACCCGAAACCTTGGATCCATCTGGATGCGCTTGATGCCAGCCATGTCACCCGCCGCGTAGCCGCACCAGTGGCAGGCGAATATCACGATGTGAGGAAATCCATTGCTTCCCTCGGTAGCGGCGTCAACCTCTGCAAGGATTTCATCGTTGGAGAAGAGCTCCATGTCCATAGCACCGCTGGGGCATGAGGAGACACAGACACCGCAGCCCTCGCAGATCTTGGGATCCACATTGGATAGCAGCCCCTCTGCATCCTTACGGGAGACAATGGATATCGCGTCAGCCTCACAGACGGTCTTGCACACACCGCATCCGTCGCAGAGTTCGGCATCGACCGAAGCGATCGTGCCGTGGATCGAGGGAGTCATCCTTCTTGATCTCGCGATGGCCATGAGCATCTGGTCCTTGGCCTTCTCTGTTGCCCCCTTGCCATCGCAGGTGTGTATCCAAGCGCACTGCTCTCGTAGGTTGGCCATCTCGACCATATAGCGATTCATCCCAGAACTCTCGATGATATCCCGAAAGTGATCCATGTAGATTCTCGGTGAGCAGGCTCCTATCACGATCCTCTCGAGATCATAATCTCTGATGGTCTGACCCATGGACTCGCTCATGCTGGGAGAACAGAGGAAATCGTACATCTCAACATGGATCACATCATCTATCTTCCTGCAATGATCCGCCACCTCAAGGAGGTCTATGCTGTCAATAGTACCACCGCAATTGCAGAGAAAAACTCCAATTCTGCAGCCATTTTCGCCCATGTATTACACTCCTTGGCCTATATTTCAGGAAGACCTGCCTATAAGGAGGTACGGTATCTACTGAATCATATATTTAATGGTGTTAAGAATCTATAGAAAATGAAAAATTAGGAGGGGGAAATGGTTTCTGCGAAATTCACTCCTCGCCCCACCAAAGACCGTGGATATTGCAGTGTTCCCGGGCTTTGATCTTGTCCGCGGGGACACAGAATTCGGTCTCGGGCGCATCGCCTGCCTTTAGGAATTTTCTCTGAGACAGACCAGCTCCCCAGCAGACCTCGATCCACTCGATGTGGTGCTCCTCCAGCATCGGATGGGGGTTGGCACCAACCTTGACCTTTACTCCTTTTGATGTGCGTTCGATTACTGGCACATGTTTTTCGTAACCCTGATCAGAGCTGTGTACCTCCAAGAGGATCATGGGCTCGCCACAGCAGATCAGCTGTCCCACGCCCTCTCTCAATACCTCAATGATGTTACCACAGACCTCGCACTCGTAAACCTGCATACTCTTAGTCATATCATCATTTCCTAGTTTCAGAACTCCTCACACATCAGCTGGTAGTACGACCTGGAGTGATCGCATGAAGGGCACTTTTCCGGCGGCTCTTTGCCGAAGTGCTTGTATCCGCACTCCCGGCAGAACCACCAGACTTCCTTTTCCTTCTTGAAGAGCGTGCCAGCCTCCAGCTGCTTGAGGAGCTTCATGTACCTCTCCTCGTGATGCTCCTCCGCTCTGGCAATGTTCAGTAGCCTTTCCGCAACCTCAGGGAAGCCCTCCTTCCTGGCGATCTCCGCGAACTCCGGGTACATTCTGGTATGTTCGTAGTTCTCCCCTGTAATTGCGGATTTGAGGTTGGCGATGGTGTCACCACATATGGTGGGAACATCGGCCGGAACATCGATGTCATCGAAGTTGGGGTCCCCCTTCTTCAACCGGTTCATGAGCTTGAAGAGCCACTCGGCGTGCTCCTTCTCATTGTCTGCTGTGATCCTGAATATCTCGGCGATCTGCTCGTAACCTTCTTTCTTGGCCACTTTCGAATAGAAGGTGTATCGGTTCCTCGCCTGACTTTCGCCAATAAACGCTTTCGCTAGGCTTTCAATTGTCCCTTTCAAATGGATAGCCTCCTAAACAAATTAATTTCTACCCTTGGTATTTCACGATTTCGGTAATACCCTGTGTAAGCGTTGAAGGCGGAGGTTGAAACCCCCGGAAAAGCCATTCCCGAATCGAAAATCGAGCTTTCCGGGCAAGCGCCGAAGGGGTCACTCCTCCAACATCTCCTCGACTTCCTCCCTGCCGGCTTCGAGCTCCTTCACCTGCTCTTCATCTTTCATCAAGAGCATGGTCTGGAACTCACCGACGTGTGTCTTCTCCTCGCCCGCAATTTCCATCAGGACCTTCTTGATGTTCACATCCTTGGCCAAGGCGGCCATCTGCTCATAGAGGTTAATGGCATCCAGCTCAGCGATGATTGCCGTTCTTAGAATCTCACGGTCGATGTCCTCTTGCTTGACCCTATTAAGATCGATCGGTATTGTATGCATCATGATATTTCTCCTCCCGGGGTTTTCCACCCCTGGATAATATTCCGACCTCATTCCCTTAAATCTTTCTAGAGAGTGAGAAGGCTGACCGGAAAAAGAGGGGGGATGGCCATTTGGCCACCGTAGCAAAAGGGGTTTCGAGATTACGCAATATCGACTGTCTTTCCAGGCCCTTCTTATTCACCCAAGAAGGATCTGAATCTTCTAAAGCTGTTTTCTGCCGTCAGATGACCTAATCTAATGATCAGGAATGACGAAGTAATCCGCTGGATATTCTCATATTCGTTTTCTTCCAAAGGATTACTAATAAAGGATTGAGCTGATACTATTTATTTATTATCTTTGATGATAACAATTCAAATTGACCAAGAACTTGGACGATTGTCAAACACCATCCGGTAACAAGCTCCCTATCCAGTCAACGATGTCCTCTACAACCTCTTGGGCCAGATGTCCAGGCAGAGTATATTCCTGCGGGGTGGAAGGACCCTCACCTTCTATCATCATATGGTTCAAAGTGGGGTAGCTGATGAACTTGACGATCTTGCCAGAGAGCGCCTTCTTCCAGAGATCGTAGTCCTCCATGGTGACCTGGTAATCCCTCTCGCCCTGGAGGATGAGCATGGGCACCTTGAGGGAAGAGGCGACCTTCATCTGGTCATAAGAAGCAAGGTCATCCCAGTAGCTCCTTCCAGCGCCCAGCACCATCTCTCCATCGCCGATGTCAAGTTCCTTTATCTTGGTGACGGTCTCCCTTGCCTCCACCAGGAGGGCGGCCTCGTTCTCATCGATGATCCCATCCAAGTTGACTAAGTACTCAATCTGCTCGAGGAAGGCATCCTCCAGCTTGGCTGCATCGCCTGCCATCATGACGATCCCTGCTACTCGATCGTCGAGCGATGCGATACGCGGAGCCATCATTCCTCCAAGACTGTGTCCCAGCACGAAGATCCTGGAAGGGTCCACCTCCTTGGTTTGGGTAAGCAGTTCCACTCCAGCCAAGGCGTCTTCGATCACCTCGTCCATTATTGTGAACGGGATTGATGAATCAAAGAGGTCCGGGCGGGCCTTGGGTCGCTTGTCGTAGCGAAGGACCGCAATCCCATCACTGGAAAGACCCCAGGCCAGGTCCCGGAACACCTTGGTCTCCCAGAGAGTCTCGTCCATGTCGTTGGGACCGGAACCATGTACCAGAACCACCGCCGGGAAAGGTCCTTTCCCCGTGGGGATGGTCGTCTTCCCTGGAAGACCGCAGTTACCCACCGTGCAGTCTTTCTCCTCGAACGCTGTTGGATCTGCGTATTCCGGAGGCTTGAAATCAGATTGGGCGGGGACGAACCAGACTCCGGCGATCTCGCAGGCCTCGTTGAACACGACCTTCACATCCAGAATAGAACCTGAGGCGAAGACGCCGGTAACATACAGGATATTGTAGGGTCCCTCTCTCTCGAGCCGGGATCCATTCAACCTCAGGAGCAATCCGAACTTTTGTATCACACCCTTCCAGGCCGCTTCCAGGTCATGGGGAGTCATGGCTGCCTTCATTTCCGTAGCAAAAAGAGTGTGAGCTCTCTCGAAGTTTCCGTTCGCGAGAAAGCCTACCAGCTGCATTCCGATGATTGTGAGCGTCTGATCATTGCACTCTTCCGATCCCATGAAACACGTATAGATCGAAATGGCAATAACCGTAACCCATCGAGATAGTTGATTTCTAAGATTAAAACCCGAAAAATGGGGTTTTCGTTGAGAAAGGGCACGAAAGGATAATGGTGTTCCCACGAGATTCGGGACTGATAAGGATGAAGTTCATCGAGACCGCGATAGCCGGCGTCTACATCATCGAGCTGGAGCGTTTCTATGATGAGAGGGGTTTCTTTGCGGAGGCATTTCAGACTGAGAAGTTCCGTGCCTTGGGTCTGGAGGCCGAGGTGGCCCAGACCAATTTGTCCTACAATATCAATCGGGGTGTGATAAGAGGACTTCATTTCCAGCGGCCTCCGAAAGCCCAGGCCAAGCTCATCAGGTGCACTAGGGGTTCGATATTCGATGTCGCTGTCGACCTGAGGAAGGGATCCCCAACCTACAGGAGATGGGTCGGGGAGCTACTATCTGAAGAGAATAGAACGATGCTTTTCATACCGGCGGAGGGAATGGCTCATGGATATCAGGCTTTAGAGAATCAGACCGAAGTGGAGTATATGGCATTCGAGCTCTGGGCTCCCGAGACCGAGGGAGGATACAGGTACGACGATCCAGCCTTCGGGATAGAATGGCCTCTGAAAGATGTGATAGTGTCCGAAAAGGATGGAACATGGGCTCCATTCCAGGAGTGATCATCTTGAAGGTTGCTGTTATAGGAGCTGGAGGGCAGCTGGGATCTGATCTGGTCAAGGTTTTCGAGGATGTCGTTGCTCTAGGTCACAAGGATATCGAGGTCACTGACCCTTCGAGTTGTGAGGTCCTGCAGAAGATCGCTCCAGATGCGGTGATCAATACCGCCGCATTCCACCGAACCGATGGCTGCGAGAACGAGCCTGAGAAAGCCTTTGAGGTCAATGCCATAGGTGCATTGAACGTGGCGAGGATCTGTTCCTCGATCGGAGCGGTGAACGTTTACATCAGCACCGACTACGTATTCAGCGGGACAAGTGGTCACTATTACGAGGAGGATCCGGTTCGACCCATCAATGTGTACGGATCGAGCAAGCTCGCAGGCGAGGTTCTAACCCGGGCATACTCTCCCGAACATTACATTCTGAGGGTCTCGTCCCTCTTCGGAACCGCCGGAGCCAGCGGAAAGGGGGGCAACTTCATCGAGACAATGATTCGGAATGTGAACAAGGAGGATGGGCTCAAAGTAGTCGATGATGTTGTCATGTCACCCACATACACACTGGATGCCGCAGAGGCCATAAGAGCTGTTCTAGAGAGAGGGTTAAGGTTTGACACCTATCATGTCACCAACTACGGATCTTGCTCCTGGTTCGAGTTTGCCCAGGCGATATTCCAACTGCTCGGAAAGACCCCCGCAATTCATCCGATCATCTCATCGGAATACCCCACGCTCGCAAGAAGACCCAGCGATTCGTCCCTTTCCAATCATAGATTGCGGGAGGCGGGTATAGAGATGCGATTCTGGAAGGACGCACTCAAGGCCTATTTGGTGGAAAAAGGCCATATTCAAGAATGAATATGGATCCATCATAGAATTGTTCTGATAGGGGTAAGGTAAAAATACCTATTCCAATATTTCGTAATACGATTCAGAAATAAGTGTTACGATTGTATACCGTAATTATTATCGGATCGAAGGAAACCGCGGGCGGAAGAAGCATGGCTATTCACAAGGTAACATATAACCCCGACTATCGGAGAGGGAATGTCCACAATCACGGTTGCGGCTTCAAGTGTACATGGTGTTCCTACCGATTGAAGGAAAGGGAGATGCCCTGTAGGTTCCTCCACGATGATGAGGTCAAGACAGCACTGTCCAATCTCGATGTGGACCGGGTGCATTTCATAGGAGGGGAGCCCACCACGTATCCTGGACTTGCCGAACTGGCGAGTTTTGCTCATGACGAGATGGGGGTTGTCACCAAGTTAGGCCACTCAAATGGAGCTAGAGTTCCCCCTGAGGGCATCGACGAGGCGAACATCAGCATCAAGACACTCAAGGAAAACATCCATGTGGACCACTGCGGGGTACCGAGCAGCATGGTCCAGAGCAACTTCAGGACCGCATACGAGAACGGTGTGAAGCTGGACGCGAGTTCGGTGCTCATTCCAGGCTTGATCGATGTCGAGGAGATATTGAGGATCGCCGAGTTCGTGTCTTCGATTGACGATACCATCCCGTACCACATCATAGGCTACATCCCGGTCCCTGACGCACCATGGAGAAGACCAAGTTTCGAAGAGGTGCAGAGGGCCGAAGCCGGCGCAAAACAATGGCTAAAGACTGTCACACTATCCTGCTGGTCAGAGAAAGAATGGAGCATGGATCCCGCGGAAAGGGACCAGAGATACAGGAAGATAAGGGTGGCCTGAGTCTCAATTGGGTTGATCATATTCCTAGTGGCAACCTAGAAGAAGTCGGGATCGCTCCTGGGATTCGGATTCTGGATGAAATATAGAAGCTTGTTAAGCTCGTGCCCCTTGCAGCAGACCTGGCATTCGGAGAAGTCCAGTAGATTGCAGTACTCTGTCGTTCTTTTCCTCATGTCCGATTCCCAGATCTCTTTCACCGAGTTATCGTGAATATTGCCAAAGGTGAATCTCTCGTCGTCAAGATGGTGGGTGCAGACGCACAGATCTCCGTTGGCGTTGAGCACCAGAATGAACTGGTGATACTGACATTTGTCATATGGCCGAAGGTAGACATCACCCGACACCATGTCCATGAACTTGTCGTAGGAGAAGAACACCTGGAATCCTTCGCGCTCGTGCTTCTTGAGCGCTTCCAGCTTTGCGACCACGTCGCGGTAGAAGTCGATCTCCTCCTCGCTCACAAGCTCGCCTGGCTGTGGAAGTACCGGCCTCACTTGAAAGCCGTCGATGCCCTGCTCTCTCGCGTCTATCACTGTCTGTTCAAGATGAGGGTAGTTCCACATCGAGAGGTTCACGTTGGCGACGACTCGAGGACGAATTTCGGACTCGCACATCGAGCACATGTTCTCCAGTACGCGCTTCATGGCTCCCTGGCCCACGCCCTTCATCTCGCAGTACGAATCATTATCCGTCGAATCGAGGGAGAAGCGAACCCAGGTCATGTTCTCGACGAGAATGTCGACCAGGCTCGACTTGAACAGACCGTTGGTCATCATGCCCTGTTTCAATCCCATTTCGGACGCGTACTCGATCGCCTCGTCGATGTGCGGGTAGATAGAGGGCTCACCTCCCCCAGTCCAGTCTATGGATTTCCCCCCGAGCTCGGCGAACTCCTTGAGAAATTTCCTAAGCGCGTCCATGTCGATATCCTCTTTCTTGCGCGCGTATTCGGTCAAGCACCACTTGCAGGCCATGTTGCAGTTGTTTGTCGGATTCAGTTCCACCTGGATGGGGAAAGTCGATCCCGTATTCAGGAACTCACATATCCTGGGCATGTGCCATAGAAGCTTGTTCTGATTACCATACGGATTGCTTCCGGATATCTTATCGAAGCGCTTCTCCGCATCGGAATCCCCTTTGGAGGACATCCAGGCTAAATATCATTGTCAAATAAGAAATTTTGCGGTCGGCTTTGCTACAGAATAATGCAGTCCAGGATCAATCCAGGAAGTTTCCCTCGTACATTCTCTCCAGGATCCAGAGATAGTCTTTCTCGGTGTTTATCTTCCTGCAGCAGCTCGCCGCGGTGGTGATGAAGTAGGGCTGCGTGGCTATCGCACTGGCCATCTCGGGAAGATCGTCCCTGTTGACACCTTCTATCTGCCGTAGATTCCATGGCATCCCCAGCTCCTTGAGCAGGTCCACACTCGCCTTGATCAGTTCTAGACCCGCCTCCTTGATATCAAGGCCGGAGATGTCAATGCCCCACCAATTGGCAAGGTTTGCCAGCCCTTCTGGGAATATGTCCAGGGAGTACCTCAAGCAGTATGGTAAGGCAATCCCCTGTGAGACCCCATGAGGGATGTGGTATCTTCCCCCCACCATCTGTCCTATGAGATGCCCCTCACTCACGCCTCCGTAGTTGAGGGTAAGCCCACCCAAAGTGGCCTGCATCATCATCTGGAACCTCGCCTCCTTTTCCTTTCCATCCTTGAAAGCCCTAGGGAGAAAAACCGGCACAATCCTCACTGCCTGCAACGCCAGCGCCTCTGTGAATGGGTTGGTGTTGGCGTTGAGGTATGGCTCAAGAATGTGGGTAAGGGCATCAATTCCCGTGGAAGCGGTGATTCCAGGCGGGAGAGCCATGGTAAGCCCAGGATCCACCAGAGCCCTGGGTGGGATTATCTTGGGATCGGCGAAGCCAACCTTTCCCTCCACATCGTCCAGTGATGTGATGGCAAGCCAAGTGTTTTCCGCACCAGTCCCGGCGGTGGTGGGAACTGCAAGCAGGGGTTTCGAAGGATTCTCGAACCTCCCAACCCCCAGATCCTTCATGAAGTAATCATGCAGATCCTTTGGATTCGTCATCAGTCCAGCGACGATCTTCGCCACGTCGATGCTGCTTCCTCCCCCAAATCCCACAAAGACATCTGGAGCAAAGTTCTCGATGTCCTTTCTACATTCCTCGATCAAGCCTTGCGTTGGCTCTCCGGCGACGCCAGCCCAGACCTCGGTCTCAAGCCCGGCGGCCTTCAGAGCCTCTATCACAGGTTCCACAAGACCCAGTTCCATGAGCTTACTGTCCGTGATGACCTGGGCTCTTGGACCCCCTGCAAGAGATCGAGCCTCCTTTCCCACCCTTGATATCGTTCCAAAGCCGAAGACTATTCTCCCGGGTTGGGAGAAAGTGAACATCTTATCGAAATTGATGGTCAAGCGAGTACCCCTGATTGAGAATGTCAGGTAGAGTTGAAAATATTTCCGTATGTCAGTCGATCGATGGACGGAATCCAGCGATCATTGAGAGAAATGCATAGGTGAAATGAATTCCAATTCAATCGATTGGAATGGCATGCACGAGGCTTGGTCCTATCATCCTCCGGCCACGGGTGGGAAAACCGCGATTCTGTCTTTGGCATCGACCTTTGTGTCCAGGCCATCCAAGAAATCGATGTTCCTGCCATTCACCATTACCTTGACTCTCGGTCGAAGTTCCTCTCTGGCAGAAGAGGTGAACATCTCCCCTTCCATGGCTGGAAAAAGGTCCGCGATCTGGTTCATGATTCCCCTGACATCATTGACTTCCAGCTCTACCTCCTTGATTCCGGTGATCTCCTGGAAGGACGCGAACAGTTTGACTCGTACTCTCATTTCAATTGAACCAAGGAAACTGAAGAAGGAAAAACCTTTTGGAACCACCAGGATAGATGGTCACTACAAAATCACCTGACAATTCTCACCTATCACGAAACGATAGCCCTTTGGAAGACGGCCGTTTGAGGAGACTATTGTCGATGCACTACCGATGAGAGAGTCTACGATCTTAACTTGACAATCTATCATAGTACCCTCTATCACAATGGATGACTCAATCTCCCCGCCTTTGATGATCACCCTATCTCCTATGGAGGTGTATGGCCCGATATAACTGTCTGGACCTATCACGCAACCGCTACCTATGCTGACGGGGCCCCTGATCACGGTTCCCTTCTTGATCAAGGTATCGCCCCCAATGGAAACGCGTCCGCGAATCATCACCCCATCCTCTATCCTTCCGTTTATCTCTCCCTCAAGATCTTCAAGCACCAGGTGATTCGCAAAAAGGATGTCTTCCGGTTTGCCAGTGTCCTTCCACCAACCCTTGACCCTCATCGCTTCTACACGACCGTATTTCGTCCTGATACCATCTATGGCCTCGGTGATCTCCAGCTCGTTTCTCCAAGAGGGTTTCAGGCTGTCAATGATGGGGAAGATGCTCTTTCTGAGGAAGTAGATGCCTATCATGGCGAGATTGCTCTTAGGGTCCTTAGGCTTCTCCACTATGGACTTGATCTCACCGTTCTCGTCCAACTCGGCAATACCGAACTTCTGTGGCTGATCCACTTCGCAGAGGGCCACCAGTGCCTCAAGGTCCGAGTGCTCGAACCGCTCCTTCATGTAGCGTATTCCGCCCTTGAGTATGTTGTCACCCAGGTAGACGCAGAATGGCTCGCCACCGATGAACTCCTCTGCACATCCCACGGCGTGGGCGATTCCCATCGGTTCTCCTTGGGTGATGTAGGTCATCCTCACCCCGTATTCCGAGCCGTCACCCAGCAGCGCCTTGACCTTGTCTGGCATGTTCTGGCCCAGTATGACGCCGATTTCAGTTATTCCCGCCTCTCTAAGATCCTCTAAGCAGTACAGGATGTTCGGCTTGTTGGCAATTGGAATGAGCTGCTTTGGCCCTGTGTGTGTGAGCGGCCTGAGCCTCGTTCCACTCCCGCCGGCGAGTATGAGTCCCTTCAGCTCTCTCCCTCCCTAGAACGCATATCCTCAAGTGCTTCCCTCAACGAGGTGATACTCGTATTTAATTCTGCTTCCACCTTTACTACCGAAAGACAGGAGATTCTGGGCCTTGGTGCTGACATACCGGCTTTCTCCATGCTCAAGGGCCGTATCAGATTGTGATCAAGATCAAAAACATCAGCTACCAGCATACCCAGCTCGTAGCGTGAGACGCACTCTCTTCCAGACAAATGGAAGATGCCTCTACCCTCACCCTCGAACATCGAGATCGTTCCTCTATCCTTGGACAACAGGTCAAGCATGAGGGAGGCGGCCTCCGGAGCGTAGGTAGGAGTGTTCCACTGGTCATTGAAGAGTGATACTTCCTCATTAGCTTTCAACCTGCGAAGGACCTTGAGGACGATGTTGTCCCGAACTGAAGTGCCCTGCCATCCAAAGACCACTGAGACTCTACAGACAATATTTTGGACTGACGCTTCAAGCACAAGCCGTTCTCCTTCCAGTTTAGTTCGTCCATATATGTTGAGGGGATCCGGTAAATCCTCTTCACGATACGGGGAGTCCTTCAACCCGTTGAATACGTAGTCAGAAGAGATGAAGAGCATGGGGCACCCAAGTCTCGCACAGACCTCGGCCACATTCAGTGTTCCCTCCACGTTGACATTCCAAGCCACCCCCGGATTTCGCTCACACTCATCGACATCGCTGACAGCAGCCGCTAGGATTACACCTTCTGGTTGGAATCGACTCAACAGATCATTCACCCCCTCCGGGTCCAGTATGTCCAGGCTTGAGCATGATATGACTCCGGGATCATTCGTCAGAAAGGTACCCAGTACATTCCAGCCTCTGGACTCTGCTTCTTTAATGATGTGGTAGCCGACCAGCCCAGAGGAGCCCACCACTGCCACTCTCCTCATGAGGAAAGAAATGGCCACTGATTGATAAAAAATTTCGTGGAGCCGTTGTGATCCCACATCGATTTAGAGAACTCAACAGGATTATATTGGATATCGCTTCTTAGGGTCTGGAGTTAGATGAATATCCTGGCCATCAACGGAAGCCCTCGAAAGGATGGGAGAACGAGCGCCCTCCTGAAATTCCTCATGGAGACCGGGGTAGAAATGGGCTGCTCATGCGAGTTCATACATCTGATCGATCTGGACATCGAAGACTGCAGGGCTTGCATGGTCTGCAAGGAATCGGGAGAGTGCGCGGTCGACGACGATATGAAATCTCTCTATGACAGGATCAGGGAGGCCGACATCCTCATGTTGGGCTCTCCGATCTACATGGGCGCGGAATCGGGGAGAATGAAATGCTTCCTGGACCGGTTGTATGCCTTCCTGGTCAGGAAAGAGGGAAATGGAGCCCCCTTCAACACCACCATGCCCCCTAGTAAGGGGATGCTGGCGGTGTTCACATGCAATAACGACCAAGGTTGCATTGTCTATGACGAGACTGCTTCAAGATACTCCAGGTTCTTCAGCGACCTGCTCCGTTTCCAGAAGACCATGGCCTTTGTGGTGCCAGTCGCAGACAACAAGGATATTGCAGAAAGTTGCTACGCCAGGAACCTCACCTCAGCAATAGCCAGCCTGATCCTGGGAGAGGATATGGTCTCAGAACAGCAGGTTGAGGAGAGGACGATTGAAGGTCGAGGGGTGGAGGTCTGGGGAAAGGACTTGATGTATTCTAATGAGGATGAAGAGGACCTTCTCTTCTCGGAAGATGAGATCCATCCTGCCCTTGAAGGACATCATGAGGTACAGGACGGTAGGGAAAAGAAGCATCCTCTCCGATGCCCACGCAGTCTGGCGAGGGAGAGATACCCTATGGAAGATGAGGAAGACGATCTATTCTCCGAGGATGACCCCTAGCTTCGAAAGGATTATCTGAGGTGTCTTCCTTCGCTGAAGTGGATGGAAGAAAAGGAACAGAGGATCAGGGCCTGCTCATACTGTGGCTCCACAAGGATCGAGCCTAAGATTCTATTTGGAGGACCGATGGCCCAACTGGACCACAAGGACGGTAAGTACTGGTGCCTTGATTGCGGGAAGGAGTCTGTCCCACTTGATTTTCATTCAAGCTACGAGGTCCAGGACTTTAGAGAATCTGCCGAATCGCAAACCCAGGATCTACCCGTGGAGGACTTCCTTAGAGTGCCCATCGTGCCCCTGAACACTGGACCCCTATTCAGGATGGGTCCTATGGAGCTCCCGATAGGAAAGGTGGCCAGAGTCGTCAATGTGAACTGGAATGAGAATCGACTCGAACCTTTGGAATTCAGCGTTCCCTTCCTTGATTACTGGAGAGCCGTCTCTGGAAAGAGGTATAACGCCCGCGAGATGTTCCTGATGGACCTCTCTGGTATGAACGATGGTAAACCGAATTTCATGGCTCTCAAGAAGCTCATCAAACACCGCTATGAAATGTGGCTCGACATTGGAATAAGAGATGTGCAGGACCTGTTTGATAGCTTCGCCATGGACATCTCCTGGGCTGTCGCAGGTACCCTCAGTTGCCCTTCCACGAAGCTCTTCGAAGAGATATTCGATCTATCCGATCGATGTGTCCCCTGCATATACATCGACAGGGAGGTGAGATGGGATCGATCTGATGCTGGGCCTACGGACCTAGGTCGACTCGTGCGGTTTCTATTCGACACTGGTTTTGAACGATTGGCCATCATTGATCTCCCTAGACTAGGAAAGAGAGAAGGATATTCGGAGCATCTGGTGGACTATCTTGAAGGATATGAAGGTGAGATATTGATCGGTGGAGGAGTGCGCGAGACGGATTTCGAAACCCTCCAAGAGCGGGGATTCAAAGGAGCCTTGGTTGATCCTTTCACTCCAGTAATCGAGAGCATCATCGAAGAGCCAGAGGATGCTGAGCCAACCGAGGATTCCATGCCATCTTCGGATTATTCAGAGCGAAGGATGCCGGAGGCCCTACCCCATCACTAGATTCAATCTGACGATAGGATCCGTATGAATATCGCAGTTATTAGGGACATCAATACCCACCCCAGCATTGATTCGAATATCGCCAATGCCTTGCCTATTCCTGAAGGGATGAAGTCGCCGTAGCCCACTGTTGTCCATGTGACTCCGCTGAAGTAGAAAACGTCGTAGAATGAAGCGAAATCGCCGGTATTGGAAACGACCAGATTATTCATATAAAGTATGGTGGCGAAGGTGTACATCATGAGGAAGATGGAGATGAATGCAAAAGCCATCAGGAGGAGAGGTTCCCTTGCCCGGTTATGATAGTGGAGCACCCCTTCAAAGAGGATTGTCACCATGAAGATGAGTGGGATTATGATGAGTGCGGATGACGCCGCTCTCAACACAGGGACACCGGTAATTCCTGCCAGCGTGCTTACCAATATGGAGATAGCAAGGACGGTGAGAGGTGAGACCATGATCAGGAAAACCGCCATTCCGACCATCCTTTGCTTGCCAAAGAGTGAACGGTTGAAAATGAGGATGGCCAACGCAGCAAAAAGTAGAACTGCACTCAGTATCCCAAAACCGACTCCGGATATCAATTCAGCTGAGGACCCACCTGGATTGGCAAAGAGTGGAGTGAAAAGATAGAGAGCGAAATAGAGAACGAGCATTGCCCTGGAAGGCAATGGTGCAGTATTGAAGAATGCTGTGAAGTACCCATATAATGAAGAGGGTTCCCTTCCAAAGCTAGTGGGAGACATGATCTCAACCTTTGGCTCGCCATTTTAATGATATAATAGGTAAAATAAGTTCTGCCACACTTGATATGTTAAGGTAACTTTGGATAGGACTTCCGGTATTTTCCTTGTTCCAAAAACGAAAAACCCGATATTTCGATAAAATGGTTCCTTCCGAACAGATTTAGGATAATTTTAAAGAGATTGTCGGCAGTATATACAAATGATAAACGCAAGAAGGAGGATTGATTTCAAGAGTGGGGCGTTTCTGATAATCTTAGGAGCCTGGGTAACACTGATTAGGACTTGAAATTCCTATTTTACAAATGTAAAGGTATTTTCTAGACTGCGAAAAAATTCCCCCATATTGAACAGAGTTAAGATTCATTGTATTTTCTTGTATATTACACTGAATTTCTTTACATTTAGACAAAATTTTATTCACACTGGCTTAAAAATAAGAAATGATTATCGAAATTCGATAATAATGAACCACATCTAATGACCTCGTGGGCCGCTTATAGCTGTAAATTATCCATATAAAATGATACCCAGATACTTTAGATTTCATAAATCCATGAAATCCGAAAAGAGCTTCGATAAAAAGAATATAAATATTAAATTACTAATAAATATTACTACTCTTATCTTGATATGCTGGCTACTCATTTCATGGTCTCCCTGATAGATTATGACAGGGAAGATTTAATTATCGAAAAAGATAGTATATTAGTTCAAAAATTAGGGTACTGGCCAATATCTTACATCTAACATATATTAAACGCCTTGAAGGTATGCTTTACCTTAGTAAGGGGCAATATCGCTACCTTTAAGTATCAAGAAACAAGTAACCTATTGCTATGGCCGTCTGAGGACGACCACTTAGGGGGAAAACTATGGCAAACCCAGCAATAGTTTTCGGTATGATGGGACTAGTCTATGGTCTCTGTCACTGGATATTCTATACCAGTGGCGTCCGAGCTGGATCTGCATGGTGGGGATCTAAACCCGCCGAAGGGGAACTTGTTCCCGAGCAGGCCATCGGAGCCATGGGTTGTCTTGCTGCAGCTATCGCACTGCTAACAATGGCAGTGTGGCACTTCGCAGCTGACCCGTTCGGCCCACTGGGCCTTAGCAGCTGGTCTTTGATGTTCTCCGTTGTCCCCGCGCTGTATGGTTTCCTATTCTTGGGAACATTCTTCTGTGCAACACGGGGCTGGGACTGGAGACCCATTGGAGACGCTGCTCTATGGGGTGCGACAACCCAGTTTATATTGATACCATTCGCAGCTAACATGGGAGTCACATGGGACTTCAACCTTGGGCTGTGGGTTTATGGTATCACGGCTACGACTTGGGGCCTGTTGATCCACGGTAAGTGCAGTGCGAGAATACACCAGATCAACCTCATTCTATCCATGATTACCACTTGGTACTACATGATCATGGGAGGAATCTTTGTTGGAGCTGCTTCGACATCATGGGGCAATTTCGTCAGTGATGTTCAGGGAGCTCTAACCCAAGATGAGTGGGTCTGGCTGTGGATCATCGTTGGTATCGTCAACATGATAATGATGATCTGGACCTACAAAGCTGGTCCCGAGCGCGCATTTGTCTGGTAAAGACTCAAGTGAAAGCAAGGAAAACCCTTTTCGTTTTTCCTTTTCTTTTTCTAACATCTTATCCTGATTCTAACTAGCCAGTATGAGAATCTGTTTTGTAACGGGACAGTTTTTATACCTAGCTTAATATCCAGTTTTAATATGATTTCCGGCTCCTCCAGACAGCCGGAAAGAGGGAAGGTCATATTCGGGGTATCCAATAGATTGCTTAGAATCAAACGGAGTTGAGAGTGAGATGCCCTCCAAGAGACTGATGGTTATCGACGACGAAAAGGGTATCCAGGAGATACTCAGAGAAGTTTTGACCTCGAAAGGATACGAGGTCGACATTGCAGGTAGCGGAGAGGAAGGTCTCAAGAGGATCTCTGAAGATTTCTACAATGTGGCCATTATCGATGTGCAACTTCAGGACATGACTGGAATCGAAGTAATGGAGAAGATCGAGGAGATCAGCCCAGATACGGAGGTCATCATCATGACGGCCTATGCTTCGGTGGATACTGCGATAAAGGCCATCAAAGGAAAGGCTTTTGATTATATTGCCAAACCATTCAAAGCAGAAAAGCTACTGGATGCGCTGAACGGGGCAATCCATTACCAGGAGCTGAAGATGCAGAACCGAAGTATGCTGGAGCAGATCACCTTCCTCAATGACATTTCCAATGAGATGGTCAAGACATTCAATATCGATACCATCCTCAATCTTGTGCTAAGCAGAACATTGGAATTCTTCAACATCAAATCCGGAGCGATCTACACCAAGGAGGATGGAGAGTGGATCCTTAGGAGATGGAACGGAGTGACAGATAAGTTCAAAAATGACTTCGCCAGACTCTCACCAGAACATCCGATCGTCAGAGAGGCCACTGATATGCAGCTGACGGTATTGAGGAAGACCAACTCCAACCACGGAGGGGCGATGTGGGCGGCAGTACCCTTCCTTTTCGGGAATAACGTCATGGGCATCCTCGTACTAGCCGGGAAAGGATCGGAATTCCTAGACGAAGAGGATAGGAGACTCCTGACCATAATGGGTGCTCAGGTGGGAACCATACTCAATAACGCTATGACCTTCGAGAACATCGAAGCGACCAGGAGCTATCTACAAAACCTTGTGGAGAATACGGCTGATGCGATAATCACCTACGATCTCAAAGGGTGCGTAATAGGGTGGAATCCAGCTGCCACGGCCATATACGGGTGGGAGGCGGAGGAGGCCATGGGGAAAACACTAGTCAATGTACCGCAAGACAGAAGGGGTGAATCCAAGGCCATGTTCGATGAGGTTAGGAACGGGGGAATAGTCAGTAATTTTGAGACTTTCCGACAAAACAAGGAAGGAAGGTTGGTTGAGGTAGCAATCACTCTTTCCCCTCTCAAGGATGCCTCTGAACGGCTTATTGGATATTCTTGCATTTCCAGAGATCTCACCACCAAGAAAGAGGTCGAAAAAGAAAGGATCCGTTCTGAGGTTCTTGAAGCCCAAGGTAGGATCAGGGACGTACTCATCGATGTGATACCGCTCCTGCTGAAGCGAAAACTCCCCCAAGAGGATAAGAACGAGTTCATACTGATACTATCCAGGAAGCTTGAGGAGGCTCTGTATGACAACTATGTCAGAGAGGGAGAGGATACTCCCGACGGCATCGCCAGGAGCATCGCTGCCGTGCTGAACGAGATGGGCGGGAAGTTCGATTACACTATTGAAGATGACATTATCACCATCTGCGGGTACAAGTGTCCTTGGCAGAACGAGACAAGGAAGAATCCCGTTATATGCATGCTCACAAAGAGCATCTCGGCCCGTTTTGCCAAAAGGGCTCTCGGCGAGGTGAGAGTCTCTCAGGAAAGTACCCTGGCCAATGAGGATGAGAAGTGTCTCATCACCATAATGAGAGGTGATCCGGTAGATTCCTGAAACAGCTCATTTATTGGATAATACCAGTTTCTTTCCAAGAATAAGAGCTTCATCCATTGCGGATGGATGCTCGTTGATCTGGCCCTTGTAGTCGATGCCCGGAAATGTGAGTTCTCCAATGTATTTTATATCGATGCTAGTGAAGAACACCTTAATAGTTGAAATCGCGCCTGAGAAGTCCGACCTCTTCATTCCCCCGACTGAGAGGAATGCTCCCCGCCTCCTTCCATCGGTAGCTATTGGATTGTTGAGCCTGTACTTGCGGGCCCAGAGGCTCTGGCAACGGTCTATCATCATCTTGGTCTGACTACTTAATCCAGAGAAGAATACCGGAGACGCGATGATGAGGACATCAAGCTCCTCTAGGAGGCGATATAGCTTCTGCATATCATCATCCAGCACGCACTTTCCCGTTGTCTGACAGGCTCCGCACTCCTGACATCCCTTCATAGAGAGATCATTCAACCGTATCTTCAGTACCTCCCCACCAACCTCTCTCGCGCCCTCGAGCGCTTTGTCCAGAAGGATGTCCGTATTGCCTCCCTTCCTTGGTGATCCGGATATTCCCACTACCCTGACCATTGCTCTCCTCTTGCCTGAATTATGAATAAAATGGTACAATATCATTTGCATTGCGTAACATAGGGAGATTGAGAAACTCAGAGGTCACTGCTATCGATGCTCTCAAGGATACGCTCCCTCAGCTGGGTGAAATATTGGTATCCCTTTACCCAGTAATCAACGGCGCCCAGTTTTCGAGCTTCGAAGCTCAGGTCAGGTTCATCATAATTGGTGAGTAAGATTACTGGTACATCGATTCCCAGGGATTTCATCTCAATCAAGAGCTCAATGCCGTTGCCATCAGGTAACTGATAGTCCAATACCACTAAGTCATAGCTCTTATTCTTGAGCTTCTGTAAGGCCGTGTGCTTATCCGGAGCCGAATCCACATAGAATTCATTCTCTGGAAGGTATTCTCTATCGAGAGCGACATGTTCCTCATTGTCCTCGACTATCAATATCCTGTGGAGATCTTTGTTCATGAGTCCTTCTCTTATAGTGAAAAGTGTCAAAGATATATTGCTTTATCTTCTCCTATCAGGGAAAGGATTGCTAGAAAGCATGCCGAACCAACGATCAGCTAGGATTCATTGCTATGGGAAGAATGACAGAGAAAACAGATCCGGAGGATGGTTTTCCCTCGACTCTGTCACTAACCCAGACCATTCCTCCATAGTATTGGCATAATGCTTGGACTACACATAGCCCCAAACCCTTGGTCTCGGCCCGGCGATCAGAATCTGTTTCCCAGAATCGTTGGAATATCCTCTTCTTCCATTCGTCAGGTATTCCCTTGCCTTGGTCCGAGAAGTCCACCTTCCAGTAGGCCATTCCATCTTCAAGGTGTCTCGAAACCGATATCTCAACAATTGAACCTCCTCCATACTGACAAGCGTTCTTGAGCAGGTTCATAAAGATATCCCTGACTTCTTCGTCACCTTTCACCATTGCGCTCTCAATCGATGGTTCGAATCGGATGACCGTGCCCTCGCATATGGTGTTTGAATGGTCAGCTATGATCTGGGATAGGATGGGGACTATGTCCACCGGTTTCATCTCTTTGCTTCTCTCTCTCAGCCTGATCTCTGCCAACCTTCTCACATTCGAAACGAGAGATGTGATGTTATCTGACTGCTTCAAGGCCTTCCAGACATAACCCTTTTGTTTCTCATCGAGGCAGGGGTTCGATAAAAGTATCTCGAGATAGCCATGAATGGGCACATTGTAGTTGGCCACGTCATGGGCAAGAAAATCATTGTAGGCTTGAAGCTCCAGGGCGGTTCCGTTCAACTTCTCGTAAAGGCTTGCATTCCTCAGCGCTAGGGCGGTAGCGGTGGCAAACAATTCCATTACTTTGAGGTCCCTTTCAGTGAACTGCGAAGCACACCTGTAAAGGGCCATCGCTCCTGCTACCTCTCCCGCAACGATAAGAGGAACACCAATCATAGAACTCTTTATGCTGAATGGGTTATTTTCTTCAGCCACCTCGTTATTAACGATGCTCTTGCCAGTCTTCGTAACTTCCAATATGGTCAGATCGTCTAACTCAGATCCTGAGAGGCCTTCATCTAAAACATGGCTCTTCAACAACACAGGTAGATCAGTTCTCTCATCTGTGCGATATACATCACATCTGTTGGCGTTAGCTAAAGAACATCCTTTTTCCACCACTTCCTGCAAGAGGGTCTCAATATCAAGCGTCGAGGTAAGAATATGGGATACCTCATAGAGGCTTTGAAGCTCCATGGTTCTGCTAGCGAGCATCTTGATCAGTCCCGAATGTCTCAGGGATGCCAAGATCTGATTGCAGAATATTTGCAGAATGGGAGTTCGAGATTCCCAGCGCCTCAGTGAGCCCTCGGTCCCAAATATCGCAAATCCCCTTGATGAGGTCCCAGAACCTATTGGAATATATAGGATCGAATTGACCGCTTGTGGCATTTTTCCTCTGTGAGCCCAAGGGTCTAGCTCTACGACGACGGGCTTCTCCATTCTTGAAAGTTCTTCTAGATCGAGCAATGGTGAATCGAGAATGCCCTCGGCTCTAGCCCTGTCCGCACCTGCGTGGAAGATCATGGTTCCATTGTCCAGACCATCCACATGAATTATCCCGAAATGAAGCGACTGTGCCTCTACCAGGCGAATGAGGTCTTCATCTACCTTCCCTGAAGGATCAAGAGCCCCTGCGAGATCCGCTGACCTGGAGACAAGCAATGAAAGATTATCTTCGAATTCTGCAACTGAATCAACGTTTTTGGGGACCTTCTGAGGATCATAGCCGAATGCCATCAGTATACCTTCTCCCTCCTCCCCGATCACAGCATATGTGATTCTCCAGGATTGATCAATTATCTTACCCGCCTTGGTTTGGAGAGGGGCATTGATATTCCTAACGTCCCCTTTCATAACAGCTTCAAGTGCTTTTTTAAAATCATCCGAGGACCCCGCTTCAAGAGTAAAGAGAGTGCTGATGTTCTTTCCCAGAACCTCTCGGGTGGTGAAACCCGAAAGCTCCTCAGCAGCCAGGTTGAGCATCAGTATTCTTGCATGCTGATCGGCAGAGATTACCGGGGATTGGACCTTGTCCATGGCCTCGTCAACAGTAAGGACAAATGAGTGGAGGTCCATGAATTCCAGATCGGATTCGGAAGTGGGTCTGGAGATGACCACGGTGCATAGATTATCATTGCCTTCAAGAGGATCTATCCAGAGCGTGACATCGATTTGGCCAGACGAAGTTTTCAAAAGCCGGGCTGAGGTTCTCTCCTCCCTTCCACTGTCCATCGCTACTGCGAGAGCCATCTCAACGGTGGAATGGTCCTGCTCCTGAAGAATATCGAAGATAGACAGACTTCCTTGAATCCCATCTGGGATTAGGTTCTTGGAGTTTCTGTCCATCCAAGTTATTCTTCCCTTTATATCCACGATGATGATGAAATGCTCAACAGCTCTCAATGGGAATCACCTTTTTCGGTCAGAGGACCTTCCCCCGATCCACCTGAAGCGCACTGGCAACGTCCCGATGCTGTTATTGTAATCTTGAGCCACTATATAAGAGTTGGAGGATGAAAACCGAAGTCTGCATTTTATGAGACGATGAGAAATATCTTTTTGGTATCCTGAAAGAGGGATTCTTTACGAAGTATCGATTTTTCCAATCAAATTCATACTAATAATGGTAAAAAATTGTCAAAAATGGATTGGGGGGAGTATAATTCAATATAAAATACTTTCTATTTTTTAGTTTGAAAAACCTCCGTTATTCGCTGGTAGAAAAGAGCTATAGAGAAAATACTCGAAAAAAGTTCATTATGACAGGAATCATTAAATATGAAATCCTCATTCCCATTTTCCGGAGCGCTCGGGAAAGGCTCACCCCCCCCCTATTCTCCTCCTAATCGGTCGTACTCAGTTACGCCTTGCAACCGCCTTCCCGAGCGTTTTTTACTATTCCCTACGGCATTCTATCTCGTCATTGAGAGGAAAACATCTAATTTGGAACCAAGCAATCCTCTCAGACTCCAAGTGAGATTCTCACCAGATCCCTGGTCCCTGGAGCCATCCCTAAGAAAATTACCGCGAACTTCATTATATTGGCGAGCCCTGGATAGGACTTCAAATCTTCCCTGAAGAGAACATCAACCAGGATGATAATGGCCAGGACAAGTAAGAACTTGAACAGAAGCATCACGGCGGCTGACCCCGCTAGGTCAATGAGCAAGGTGGGAAGAACATGCTTCTCTCCGTACCCGTATAGATCTATACCCCTGAAAGTTGCGGTACCATCTAGGAAATGAGCCAGGAACATAAGGAAACTGGTTGGAGCGGCAAGGACGCCTAGCTTGCTTGGTGCCGCCTTGCCTACCGCCCATAGCATGGCCGATAAGACGATGGCTATTCCAGGTATGATTATTGCTTCCATTGGTCTTAAGGTAGGCGAGTGGCCTTCGATCAATGAGAATATTCTCTGCCATTCGGGATCGAAAGCGAATGAGATAGCGTATGAGATTGCGATCAGTAGAACAAGAAGGCCGGTGCATAGAATGAAGGACCTTAGGGGATCCTTCTCTTTTGAGGCGAGGACATATAACGTAAACACTGAGAGTAAGGCTATGAAGAATGGGATGTAGGGTGGTAATGTATATGCAAGATTTCCACTCCAGATGATAGTCACCGAGTAGTATATGACCAAGATGATTGCGACTTGGACAATGTAGAGTAGGGTTCTCCCCTTCACATCCGATGTTCTCTTGTGAGCAAGATATCCAAAGATTCCCGAGAAGATGAAAAGGGTGGCAATGAGTACATAGATCAGTGGGGAAATGAACCAGTAACCCAGCCCTCCTCGGAAAAGAACTGCGTCTTCCAAAGCTCGGGAGACTCCTCCAAAAAGGAAGAAAGGAATCGATGCTACAATCAGGCCAATGTCCATGTTTATGCGGAACCTCTTGAAGGCTTTGTACATGGCCAGCAGGGCAAGTGCAAGGGTGAGGGCATAGATGATCGTGTTCACAACGTTATACCCCTCGGTTATACCCTCGATCGGCCTTCCCTCAAGGTCTGATACAATGGGACCCCAGAAATACTTGTATAGGAAACCATCCCAGAAGATTTCTGGTGCCAGAATGCACCCCAATACGAGGATCACCAGGGGGATGATCGCGATGAGCCCCCAAAAGAGGATTTTATGCCTCTCGTAGAATCTGGTAAGCATACATCGAACCTTCAGAACCGGAAAATAGAAAAAGAGAGTGATATATATTGGCCTTCACTTAGGGTGCTTGGATGGACGAAGGTGACTTCACCAAGGCTCGCTCGATGCTTTTTCCCCGAAATGTTCTGGCTGGTCATGGCGTGCTTGACAGCATCCCGGAGGTCTGCCAGGACTTCGGGCTCAGAGGCACCGGCGTCATAGTCACAGGAAACCTCACGAAGAAGCTTGCGGGCGACAAGGTCGCTAATGTAATGAACGACGCAGGCTTCGAGGTCCAGTTCGCCATTGTAGGAGAGGCGAACTACTCCAATGTAGAGCAGGTGGAGGAGATCTGTAAAGAGGTTGACGCTGGCTTCATTCTGGGAGTAGGCGGTGGCAGCAAGATCGACCTATGCAAGCTTGCGGCCAAGGATCTCGGTCTCGCCTTCCTGAGCATTCCAACATCGGCATCGCATGATGGGATCGCTTCGGGCAGGGCATCTATTAGGAACGAAAATGGATCGAGGTCTCTGGAGGCAAAGGTCCCACTGGGAGTGGTGGCGGACACCAGCGTAATCGTGAAAGCGCCTTACAGACTTCTTGCCGCGGGCTGCGCCGACGTCATATCCAATACCACGGCTTTGATGGATTGGGAATTCGCCCGAAGAATGAGGAACGTGGAATTCAGCCGATCGGCACACGCCCTGGCAAGCTACACCTCGCAGACGATCATTGAGAGCGCCGACCTCATAAGGCCTAACTTGGAGGAAAGCGTGTGGGTGGCCATCCGCCCGATCATAATCTCCGGAATATCGATGAGTGTTGCAGGAAGCTCCCGGCCAACAAGCGGATCGGAGCACATGTTCTCCCATGCGCTTGATCTCATAGCCCCGGGTTCCGCACTACACGGCGAACAGTGCGGGGTGGGGGCCGTCATGATGATGTACCTACACGGAGGGGACTGGAAGCGGATCAGAGGCGCCCTTAGAAAGATAGGGGCACCGGTCAACGCCAGGGCACTGGGAGTAAAGGAAGAGCAGATCATCGACGCGCTCCTAATGGCCCATACCATAAGGGAGGATCGTTTCACGATCCTTGGTCACTCGGGTCTCACCCGGGAGGCCGCCGAGAGGATCGCAGCCATAACAGAGGTCATCTAGGGAGGTGTCGCAATGGTGATAATCACACTTATCGGTGAACATCAGGCCAAGGAAGGCGAGGAATTCGTGTACAGAGGTCCTCTGACCGATTGCCGGGAATGTCGATTGAAGGCTGTTTGCTTCAACCTAGATCCTGGATGCGCATACAAGATCAAGGGAATCAGGGAAGTGAAACACGAATGCCGAATTCACGAGGATGGTGTCCGGGTTGTGGAAGTAGAAAAGATACCTGTCCAATGCGCTATCGCCTCTAAGTTCGCCATAGAGGGATCGATGATAACCCTGGGAGAGTCCAAGTGCGAGAACATTAGCTGTGCCCAATACAGGCTCTGTCATCCACATGGAATGCTCAAGAATTCCAAGTGGAGGGTGGCGTCAATATATGGCGACATAGATTGCCCGGATAAGATGAAGATGATAAAGGTGGATCTAGAGTGATCACCCACCAGTGACCGGGGGGAGAAAAGAGACCTCATCGCCCTCTTTCAGGATCGAGTCCATTGGTACGCTCCTCTTGTTGAGAGAAACGACTATTTCATCGCTCTGCAACCTCAATTTTGGGAACATATTCAAGAGCTTGGCCACGAGATCATTCACAGTCGAATCCATGGACATGTCCAAATACATCTCGGGGGTACCTGTAACCTCTCTGAAAGAGGAATAGAACTTCACCCGTACGCGCACGATAATCCCCAGATCACCTGAAGCTCTCACCGGTGATCCGCTCGAACATTTCGATGTAGAGTTCGCTGAACTCCTCCACCTTTCCCTCGGGTAGTGGAGGGATCTCTGGTTCTGTAAGCCCCGCCCTTCGAGCGTTCATTAGTTCATCGTAGTAGCCGATCTCCTTGTAGTACTTCCTAACCGACTCCTTGCTGAGTTCTAGAAACTCGTTCCCGTGGTAGCAGTCCTCGTCCCACCACCTATCCTCGTCAGCAGTACCGAAGGTATCGACCACCATGAGTCGACGCTTCTCATCGAATCCGAATTCCTTCTTTCCATCAACGTGGATGAGGCAACGCTCCTCCGACTCCTCCATGATCAAGTCGTCGATGCGCTTCGTGATGTCCAAAACCCTCTCGTACTCCTCCTGGGTTAGTCCTGAGATATCAATGGCCTCATCACGAGAGAGCAGACGGTCTACCTTCTCCAACTTCGTCGTGGTCTCGTAGAATGTCTTGGGAAGCCTCTCACCGTACTTCACCTTGTGATTGGGAGAGAAACCCAGTTCTTCCGCGGTGATCTCTCCTCCCTTCACCCTCTCGAACAGCGAACCTGCCACATATTGTCTGGAGATGAACTCGAGCGGTATGAGATAGTTGGTAGAGGAGCAGGTCAGGGAATCATAATCGTCAATGACCTCGACTTTCTTCACCCTCATGCGATTGGGTGGGACCAGCTCAGTGAAATGCGTGCGGATTCCATTCTTCCTGAGAAGCTGGAACCAGAAAGCGGCGGTCCTGCAGAGGGTCTCTCCCTTGAAAGGGATGGTCGTGGGTATGATCTTATCGAATACGGAGATACTGTCGGTGAAAACGAACTCCAAGGTATTCTCATCGACCTCGTAAACCTCTTTGACTTTTCCCGTCCTAACCAGCTTCATCAGATTACCGTCGAAAGTAAACGGATATGCGTTCATATTTCTTTTGGTAACCCGGAAACGGAAATACCGGCCATCGCCGATGATTGAAATGACCCAGTTCAATCATGACAGCAGAGATGTCGTCACTATTGTGAAGCTCTAAGTATGTAGGAACAATTGAAATATCGGTAACTCAAGATTGTTTTGATTGGAGATTCAAGTGAGCAAAATCTATCCGTATCCTTCTGGAAAGGGAAAGGTAAAGTGGGTATCTACCGACTGGCTCGATGAGCATCTGGACGATGACATCCTCATCATGGACGTGCAGCCCAACGTACACGACTATCTCCAGGAACACATTCCTGGGGCGGTCTACTTGAATGAGAATTTCATCCGTGCATACGGCGTCACCAAACCTGCTGTCTTCCTTCCCCCTGATGTTGTAGGGCCGTACTTCAGGAGGGCAGGTGTGACCAATGATCGACCTGTGGTGGTCTACACCGGAAAGGGACCATTCAAGGGATGGGGCGATGGTTTGGAACAGACCATGATGTCCTACTCTCTTGCTAGGTACGGTCACGACAATGTTCTCCTCTTGGATGGGGGCATCGACAAGTGGAAGACCGAAGGTCGTGAGATTGATCAGCTGTTCCCGGTGATCGAAACGGGCGACTTCATGCCCACAGTCCGCAAAGAGTACTTCATTGAATATGAGGAATTCAAAGTGGCAAAAGACAGGGATGATGTGATCCTATTGGACGCCAGACCACCCGCGTTCTATGAAGGGGGCGGACCCTGGGGCAGACCAGGCCACATTCCTGGAGCTATCAGCTTACCTTGGTCATCGCTCATGACCAAGGAGAACACTAGGAAGCTCAAGCCCGATGATGAGATACTCTCAATCCTTGAGGAGAAGGGAGTTACCAATGACAAAATGATCATCTGCTCCTGCGGTACTGGAAGGGAAGCCACCAACGAGTTCACATTGCTGAAGTGGTACCTTGGCCATCCTAAGGTCAAGATCTACGAGGGCAGCTTCACGGAGTGGATCTCTTACCTGGACAACCCGACGGTGATAGGCAAAAATCCCAGGTGAGGATTAGACGGCCACAACAGTCCCGGTGAGTTCAGCGGAGACCGCATCCCTGGACGAAAGGTAGCCCTTCAGAGCGTCTATAGCGCTCACTCCCAGGTCGATCCTCCGCATTCCGTAACCAAGTGGGATTCCCTGGGTGGTCATGAATGCGGCCGAATATGAGCGATTGAGGTCCATGTGTTCGCCCTCCACGAAAATATCCTGGATGCGGTGACCCCTGGGATTCTCGACCTTGAAGTAGATGTTGAGGCCTATACATCTTTTAACGTAGCCACCTTGCTGGTCGAATGGGTTCCGGGCAAAGGTTCTATCCAGGCTATCCTCCATCAAGTCCCAGATATCCTTTCCGGATAGGTCGACCGTGGAAACTGAGGGGTTAGTGGGAACAATGTTCCACAGATCGTTGAGAGTGATCTTACCGGGAGGGACCGGGGATCCGTAACGCCATCCGTTGGAGAACGCTAGCTGCGTTCCAGCTGCCTCGCGGATCGCCTGCAGGAGAAGGTTGTCCATGGTCGCCTCCAGAACGGTGTTGCGGTTCAAGGTAGTGGTGCAATGTCCGACCTCCTCCGATATGAGGTCCTTGCATGGGCCTACTGCATCCTGGACCAACCCTTCTACCTGCTCATCCTGCGGGATGTCAGGAGTTATAGTTATAAGGCTATGATCGTAACTCCTTATCCTGCCCCTTTCGATATTCACATCCAATCTTCCCAGGAATGAACCATGGCACCCCGATTGGATGATGATGGTATCTTTGACTTTCACTGGATGACTGAGCCTGTTGTGAGTATGGCCGCTCAACAACACATCGATGCCCACCACCTCTTCCGCGATCATCATGTCCTGAGGGAAGCCCAGGTGTGAGATGAGGATCACAAGGTCCGCCTTGCTTTCCTTACGAAGCCTGCCTATTATGCTGGGAAGCTCGAACCTCCCCAGGGTGAACCTCAGTCCCTCGCTGAACGAGGAGGGCATGGTCTTGTCCACAATGTTGGATGCCAGTCCCACGATTGCTACATTGAGTCCGTCCATCTCCTTGACGATATACGGATCCAAGAATGGTCGGCGAGTCTTCCTGTCGTAGCAGTTTATGCCCAGGACAGGAAAATCCAGTTTCTGGGATAATTTCTTGAGCTGTTTGGGACCATAGGCGAACTCCCAGTGGGCGGTCATGGCATCGAACTCCATTGCGTTTAGAATCGGTACGACCGCCTCCCCCTGGGTCGTGACCGCGGGATAGGTCCCATGAATGGTATCGCCGCAGTCCAACGCGAGCACGGAATCTGGTCGCTCGTCCTTGGCCTCCTTGATCAAATGACCTATGCGGGAGAATCCTCCTACGGTGTGATATTCCGCCTTGTCGCCGTGCCAGAAGAATTCATTGTGCTCTTCGATATAGGCATGGCTATCATTCATTTGGAATATGGTCAGTTTCTTGTCCGTCATTCAATCGGTCCCCACTCTTCTACTGTCCGATGAATATTGGATTCTGAATCTCATTAGTTTTTCTGAATGATGAATGATTATCAGATCTCAGGGATCTATTCATCCCAGAGGGGAGAAGATGAGCATGCCATCAAGTGAGATCAGGGTAAGCCTGTCGCCTTGTATCTGGTATGAATGTGTCGCCTCTATGAGCTGAAGGAAATGATCGTGAAGGGATTCACCACCGCAATAGGCCCTGGTCGCTGCCAACGGTCCAAAAGAGAGTGAGTCTTTTCTCAACCTATAGGAACCATGGGCTCGGTTGCAGTCCACTCTCATCCTGGCATTGCCATCGACCTCTAGAAAGAGCGTGAACAGTCCTTTTTCGGCTTTCAAGGTCCTTTTCCCCAGAACCATCTCCTCCAGGCTCCAGATGCGATCGATCACTGGGAGGCTGCTCTTATTCGAATTCATGGAAGCTCCAACTTATTTCGATTGGGAGCTAGACCGATATCATATTTCCTATTCAGAAGACCTCAGCCCCAGTGTGAACGAGTATTCCCCCATCACCGATAGAATAGGGCCGTATCCTGCGAGAGTGGTCGGTGCGTCGCATCTTGACTACCCTGAGGGTCAGGAGTATCTCCCCCTTGTCCTCAGGTTCCTCATACTGGAGCACCACCACACCGTCCGCGGTGTATTCGACCAAACCGTCCCTGGAGGCATTGGGGTTCTTGTCGTTCACCTCAGCGGTCATCAGACAAGTCGCGTTCGTCTCCTTTATCATCTGGGTGAGGGCAAAGAGATTGGCGCGTTTCTCGTGCTCGGTCTCGAAAAGCATGTTGAGTAGCGAGATGGAATCGATGACAATCCTGGAAGCACCGAAGGACTTGATGAACTTGGGAAGATCACTCTTGATTCTTGATATCGTGGATAGGGCATCCGTAGGTTCCAGCTTGACTATTACCAGCTGTTCCCCCTCGACGGCCGGTCTAAGATCCCAGCCGAATGACTGGCCATCCATGATGATGGATTCTTCGTCCTCCTCGAGGGTGATGAATATGCCCTTGTCACCCTCCTTGATTCCCTGGAACAGGAACTGCAACCCGAAGGTGGTCTTTCCCGTACCGAACGATCCCATCACCACAATATTGTGTGATTTGGGGAAACCTCCCCCCAGCATCTCATCGAGTCCAGATATTCCAGTCTTTACCCTCTCCACGATATCACCCTATCCTCTCTGTGTCGATGACCACCAGGCCACTCTGTGAGGTGACCACAGTCGCGAACCTAGCTATCCTCTCTTTGTCGAGATGGGGCAGAATGCTCATGAACTTCTCCACATACAGGTAGCGCTGCCTCTTCGAGGATTGCTGGAACTTGCTCCACTCAAACACTAGGGAACCGTCCACCGAGTCCATGATCATCTTCTGCAGCTTCTTCTCCAGTATATCAACTGCGAGAATGAGATAGATAACCCCGCCCCACCTCTTGGCCATGCGCTGCATGCCTCGAAGAACGGAGATCAGGTCATTGATCTCTATCTTGGCATTGACTACAAGATCAGTGATCGAATCGATGATGATCAGGCTCTCCGGGGCGTTCTCATCCAGGAATTCTACCAGTCCCTCCAGCACATTGTCCTCGGCCTTTGTACCGAAGAGGGACATTTCCCCAGTCCAGCTGCTTGGCACCAGTGTGTGCTTGAAATAGCTGGCGGAGAAGTCCTTGAAGATCACATTATTCTTGAAAGCCTCGTAGAACTCATCGTTGAAGGAGATTGATATCTCCTGAAGGATGTCCTCCTCGGACCGGGCAAAGGTCACATAGCAGAGCTTCTCAGGCAGCTTCCGGTTTTTCAGACTCCTACCCAGGAAATAGTCCATGGATTCTGGGTGGTCCTTCACCAGGGCCAGCTTTGCAGCGGAAGTAAGCGAGAACTCGACCTGCCCAGCTCCCAGTTCTCCAAGTAGGAGCACTACCGAGCCGGCAGGAAATCCTCCGTTGATTATGGAATCAAAATCAGCTACCCCAGTGGGGATTCTCTTGATTGGCGCACCCATCCCAACACCTGACTCCGGGTGTATCCTACTCGCTATTTAAAGACCTTTTCTTTGATTTACATGAACTGGCCTTGCCTTAGAATCTGCTAACGGTGGATAACGGTAATATATCTCAGTTATCAATTTCGGAGGTCGTCTCGGTTCCCACCATCGTTTCCGAGTTTATACGCCTCTTGACAAAATAGAATATGGCATAGGCGAACCCGAAGAATGTGGAAGAACCATTGCTGTACAGCCCGTTGATCAATAACTCCTCCGCCCTGTCCATTGCCTTGGATATATCCTTCACTGAGCAATTATACTTGAGTTTATGATTTTAATATTTTCCGTCCGAGAGAATTCCGAGACTAACTTCCTATCATTCGTCACATTCAATGACTTGTAAGATTTTGTCCAGCGCATGAATTGCCGCTGCCCTCTTAATCTCCTCCCGACTTCCAGGAAGGATCATTTTCTCTACGAACATCTCACTCCGATAGGACAATCCGATATAAGTCAAGCCAACTGGCTTTTCCTCCGTGCCTCCGGAAGGTCCTGCGATGCCCGTGGTGGAGAGCCCCATATCAGCACCCGCGATCTCCTTCACTCCGATTGCCATCTCCCTGGCGACCTCCTCGCTCACCGTGCCGTACTCGATCATGGTCGATTCTTTCACACCCAGAAGGGATTTCTTTGAATCGTTGCTGTAAGTCACAAGGCCAACAAGAAAGTACTCGGAGGAGCCCGGTGCATCGGTGATCATATTCGAAACAAGTCCGCCGGTGAATGATTCTGCCACCGCAAGGGTGATGCTCTTAGCCCTTAGCAGTTCCCCAACCTTCTCTGCGATCATGAACGCACCTAGAATAGGCCATCCTTCAGGTCCTTGACCCTGCTCTCCCCATCTATCTCCATGATGACCTCTGCCACGCTCTTCGGGACAAGGTCCTCCCAATTCCCTCCCTCAATGATCCTCCTGCGGATCTCGGTGCCTGAGTAAATCTCTCGATTATAGAGAGGTGAGTTTCGCACCTCATATCCTGCCTCCCTGAACAGTCGTCGTGTGAGGGGATTGTTGGAGTAGATTGCATTGAAGGGAGGTACTAGGGCTTCGACATGTGATACCCAGACAGCGTAGCGGTGAATGTCCACTATGGGAACGATGTAGAATTCGTTCAATCCCTCTTCCTTGAGTGCCCGAGAGATCATGAGATGCCTCTCCCCAGCTGTGAAGGGGTTGTCAACTGTGTGGGAGAGTTCCGCACTTCCGATTCCGATCACAATGGCATCGCAGTCATTGGCAATGGTCTTAATGACCTCAAAGTGACCCTTGTGGAATGGCTGGAACCGGCCTATTATCAGACCAACGAAATCATCGGTATTCATGATTGGTCCTCTGGATATGAAACGGAACTCAATACTAATATTTTAAGAGATTCGCTGAGAAACAAGAATGAATTGAGAATTGGAAGGTGTTTCATGCGGTAGGCATGCGTGATGCAGGACCCGGTCCAAGCTCTACCAGCTTGGTGAGCTTGTTCATGAGGCCTTCTTTCTTCTTGCCGCTCACCAGGGCGTATCTAAGGACCTCGTTGAGATTCTCTACCGGAATGACCTCGATCACGTCGCGATAGCGGTCTTCAAGCACAACATCCTTGAGGTTGTCCTTGGGAATGAGAACCTTCTTCAGTCCGGTCTCCGCCGCCGCTTCTATCTTTGCGGTAACTCCGCCCACGGGCAGCACCACTCCCCTCACGCTCAGCGAGCCGGTCATGGCCACTGTCTGATCCACTGGGACGTCCTCGAAAGCAGAGATAACGGCCGTCGCTACCGATATGGAAGCGGAATCTCCCTCCACTCCCTCGTAGGTGCCCACGAACTGGACATGAACATCGTGGTTGCTAATGTCCTCACCCGTGTATTTCTTGATCAGAGCGGATACGTTCTGGACCGCCTCCTTAGCGATGTCGCCGAGCTGGCCCGTAGCTATGATCCTGCCGCCGCTCTTTGTCTGAGCGGGCGTCACCTCAGCGACTATGGGCAGGACGATACCCGAATACTCAGACATGCTGCTGTCTGCGTTAAGCGCGGCCAATCCGTTCACGGAGCCCACTGCCTCACCATCGATGGAGAATGTGCGGTAGAGCTTGCGCATCTCGATGTAGCGGTCCGCGATCTGCTGCTCCAGGGACTTGGCTATCAACTTCGCCTTTAGCACATGCTCGGCATTCACCATGGAGCAATGCTCTTCCCTGGCTATGTCTCCTGCAACGCGAACCAGACCCCCGAGCTCCCTCAGTCTGAGGGTCAGCGTTCCCCTGCGACCAGCGCGGCGCTGAGCCTCCTTCAGGATCTCACTCACCGCGGTGCGGTCGAAGTGCGGGATCTTCTTGTCCTTTGCGACTTCCTGTGCGACGAATCGTATGAGCTTGGTCCTGTTCTCGTGGGTATCGGGCATGGTGGACTTCATGTACACCTCGTAGCCGTAACCGCGAATCCTTGAACGCAGGGCGGGGTGCATTCCCCTGATAGCGTCGAGGTTTCCAGCGCAAACCAGCACGAAATCGCAGGGAACGGCCTCGCTCTTCACCATGGCGCCCGATGATCGCTCACTCTGTCCAGTGATGGAGAACTTGTGCTCCTGAAGAGCGGTAAGCAGTGACTGCTGGCTCTCCATGCGAAGCATGTTGATCTCATCTATGAACAGCACGCCCTTGTTGGCCTTGTGAATGGCTCCGACCTCCAACCGCTCGTGGGCTGGTGTCTCCAGACCCCCGCTTTGGAATGGGTCGTGTTTCACATCTCCCAGCAGCGAACCGGCGTGAGCGCCGGTCGCATCAATAAATGGAGGAATATCACCGTCTTCGTGCGCTACTAGCAGCTTCGGGACCATGAAGTTCTCAGATCTATTGCCTGAGTATCTCATTGCGAAGAAGATGATGGCCGCAGCGACGATGCCCATGAGGATTATGGTAGGATCGTTCATCCCAGATTGGATGTATAGAACCACGGTGAGGGCCACGATCATGAACAATATTGCCGTCATCATGGAGGCTTTCTGCTGCTTTCGCTGCATGGCCTCTCTCTTCTGGGCATTTACGATCTCCCTGCCTTTTCCAGCAGGAACGACCCTAACCTTAGGCTCGTTGGGATCCTCCGAGTTGTGATAGGCAATTACATCCTGTAACTCCTCCCTGGGGAGGAACTCCGTCATTGAATTTGCGAGCATCGACTTCCCAGTGCCCGGGTCGCCGATGAGCATGACATGACGCTTCTGCTCTGCCGCTTTCTTGATCACCTCAACGGCAGAATCCTGACCGATAACCTGGTCAGCCAGCTTGTCGGGAATCTTGATATCCGCAGTGGTCTGAAAATCTTGAGTTGGAATCCAATCCTCGATATTTGCCAGAGATTCATCGATTCCCGAGTCTTCATTACTCATAGATCACCTTCACTGTTCATTACTAATTCGTCTCATAAAGCTACCACTAATTAAGCTTTCCCATATAGATATGTTTTTAGTCAAAGTAGCCAGATGAGAAAAAAGATCTGGTTCTGAAGGGCCGTTAATCCTACTTCGAATTCATGACTGCTAGTACTCTGCCAGCACTTAGGTTAATTAAACCGAACTTCTTTCTGGAAAGCGTGTCCGAAAATCGGTACTCGCCAATTGCCGTGACCGCGGTCCTGCTGGCGGTTTTGATGTGGGCTTCATCGTTCGCATTGATCAAGATGGGGTTGGATTATCTCCCCCCCATCGGTTTCGCTGCCATAAGATTCGGGATCGGGGCCGTCATCATGGTGGTCGTACTGTTCTTACGCCAATCACCTCGAGAGTCACTGAGGGAGTTCCGGAATGACTGGAAGGTCCTCACTTTCATCGGAATTATAGGACTGGCGCTCCCCAATGCCCTTCTTAATGTGGGTCTGCAGTTCACCACAGCCTCACTCTCCTCTATCATTCAGGCCGCGGGACCGGTGTTCACCCTCATCTTCGCGGTCCTACTCTTAGGTGAAGGGCTTGGCCCGGACAAGATCCTGGGCAGCATCGTAGCGATCATAGGGACCTTCCTACTCATCGCCCAGGACGGCATAGATTTTTCGAATTCCACCTTCGTGGGGAATCTCGTGGTCGTGCTCTCATCAATATGCTACTCCCTATCGGGAGTGGCGACGAAGGTGGCACTGAGAAAGCACAACCCAGTTGAGATTGTGGGTTGGATGTTGATAATCGGGTCCATTCTATTGCTACTTATGGCAACTCTTGAACCCGGAGCCTCGTACCAGTTCGATACTCAGATCGTGATCGTTATACTGTTCCTTGCCGTATTCCCTGGATGCCTTGCTTTCATCCTCTACAATTGGGTCCTGAAGACAAAAGAGGTATCTCAGCTGGCTTTCTTCATATACTTGATTCCAGTGTTCGCCATCATCATCTCCTACCTCATCATAGAGGAGATCCTTCCTCTCCAGACTTTCCTGCTTGGCGGGGTTGTGATCCTGGGGGTGGCGATCGCTCAATATCGATTGGTAAGCCGTTTACGAGGTGCCCCTCATGAGGCTTGACCAGCTGGACATACCTGATGGGGTCTCTGAAATACTCGCTCAACATGGTATCGAGGAACTCTATCCCCCACAGGAGAGATCAGCACCCCTCGCCCTTTCCGGAAAGAATCTGGTCGTCGCCGTTCCAACGGCCTCTGGAAAATCGCTGATCGCTTACCTAGCGGCCCTAAGACACGTTCTTGACCAAGGGGGTAAGGTTCTCTACATAGTCCCCCTGAAGGCCCTTGCTTCAGAGAAGGTCGATGACCTGGAGATGTTCAGACCACTAGGGGTGAGGACCGCCATATCCGTGGGTGAGTACGATACTCCTGACCCAAGGCTCGAGGACTTCGATATAATAGTCGCGACCTCCGAGAAGGCTGATTCGCTCCTCCGTCACAGGAGCGGATGGCTCTCCTCGATATCCTTGGTGGTGGCTGACGAGGTTCACCTCATCCATGATCCTGGAAGGGGGCCAACCCTGGAGGTCACCCTGGCCAAGTTCAGAAAGTTCAATCCTTCCCTGCAGATAATCGCACTCTCCGCCACCATTAAGAACGCGGCCGAGCTGGCGGAATGGCTCGAAGCCGAACTGGTGGCAGATGACTGGAGGCCAGTCCCTCTCAAGGAGGGGGTTTTCCTTGAGGGCACCATACACTTCACGGACAACACGTCCCGCGAGATAGAATGCATAGACGATCCAGTATGGAGCCTGGTCAGGGACGTAGTGCAAGAGGGAGGTCAGTGCCTGGTTTTCGTGAACACACGCCGTTCCACGGAGTCGCTAGCCTCTAAATACGCGGCTCGGATGAGGAAGCTCATCGGGGGTGGGATGGGAGAGGCCGAAGAGCTGGACGAAGAGACCACCATGGCCAGGAGATTGAAGTCCTGCGTCCGGAAGGGGATCGCATTCCACAACGCGGGCCTGACCAACGAGCAGAGGAGAGGAGTGGAAAGAGCGTTCAAAAAGGGGGATATCAAGTGCATCGTGGCCACCCCTACCCTTGCAGCGGGTATCAATTTGCCAGCAAGGAGGGTCTTGATAAGGGATGTATACCGCTACGAAGGAGGCTACGGCCATGTCTCGATCCCAGTCCTTGAGATCAAGCAGATGTGCGGGCGTGCCGGTAGGCCAAGGTACGATCCCTGGGGGGAGGCCATACTCCTGGCAAAGGATGAGGGGGAGAAGCAGTTCCTCATGGAGAATTACCTCCTGAACGATACTGAGGAGATCTACTCAAAGCTTGGAAGCGAGCCTGTCATGAGGAGCCACATACTTGCCACGGTGGCCACGGGCACCGCTAGCTCCAGGGAGTCCCTCCTGGATTTCATGGGGACCACCTTTTTCGCACACCAGACGGAGCTCTATCATCTGGAGAGTTCTATGGATAATGTTCTCGATTTTCTTCAGAGAGAGGAGATGATATTTGGGAAAATGGAACTGAGAGCCACCTTCTATGGCAAGCGGGTGTCTGACCTATACATCGATCCCCTGTCAGCGGTGCAGCTCAGGGACGCGCTCCGTAAAATGAGAGGAGAGAATCATTCTCTTGGCATTTTGCATGCGATCTGCTCTGCACCAGACATGCTCTCGATGTACCTGAGGCGTAACGATTACGAAAGGGTGGAGGAGGTCCTTCTCACCAGGGGGGAGGAGATGCTTCTGCCCATCCCCGACGATCTCACCGAGTACGAGTTCTACCTGTCAGATCTCAAAACCGCACTGCTGCTGGAGAACTGGATAGATGAGATGGACGAGGACGACATTCTCAAGCAATATGGCATCGGCCCTGGAGATCTCCGCAACAAGGTGGAAACGGCGGACTGGTTGTTGTACTCGATGAGGGAGATGGCCAACATCTTCAACAAGGACGCCTACCCTGAGATCACGGAGATGATCTCTAGGGTCAGGTACGGTGTGAAGAAGGAGCTCCTGGAGCTCACATCTCTGAGGGGTGTTGGAAGGGCACGCGCAAGGGCGCTATTCGACCGCGGCCTGAAGAGCGCGGCTGATCTCAAGAAAGCTGACGTCGGGGTGATCTCAAGGATACCGGGCATAGGAGATGCTCTGGCAATCAAGATCAAGGAACAGGTAGGCGGCGTGATCGATATCGTCGCGGACGAATCCGGAGGAGAAACCAAAGAGGAGGATTCTTCCCAGGGTGGGCAGCTCAGGCTCGATGATTTTTAGAACTCTGATATGGCTCTCGTGACAGAGAATCCGGACTTGCTCTTAAGGAAGGAGAAGTAGGAGTTTGCGTGGTCGGTGTCCCTCATCTTCACACACCGTATGCGGCGGTGGACCTCAGTGTCCCCCACCTGCGCCATGGACATGTGTATGATGCCGTCCGATAGGAAATCGGTGTCCATGGTACCGTAGCACGAATAAGGCCCGACCGGCATCTCGGAAATGATGAAGGTCGTGATCTTGAGTGAGCGCAACCATTCAAAGAATCGGAAGATGTCCTCCCTCGGGCTCTGGAACCTGGACATAATCTGCAGCGCCCCCAAGGAGTCGATGATCAGAAGTTCGTAGTTGAGACGTCGCTTGGTCTCCCCCACGGCGAAACGGAAGGTGTCGAACCAGTCAGGGCTCTCCGAGGAGAGTCGAATCTCCCCTAGGTCCAAGACTTCCAATCGACCCAGGGTCTCTCCAATGAATCCCATGCCCTCCATCTGACGAACCAGTGTGGCTCTGCTCTGCTCCAGAGAGATGTAGAGTCCGTTCACCCCTTCGTTCTTGGCGTTGTTGAACAGAATGGAGTACGCAAGTGACGATTTCATTGAGCCAGTGACGCCTGCGATGAAAACGATATGCCCTTGTGGAATGCCTCCACCGATGTTCTCATCGAAGCCGCTCACATAAGTCTTGTGTCTCTTCAGCGGTTCAGATTCCATCGGGACGCCCGGCTCTAGATTGTCAGGCTGAGATAAAATCGTTTGCACTCCCATATCACTTGCTGCTGGAATTGGTGAGGAACTTGGCCACAGCATCAACATCTGCGGGCATCTGGGCCACCTCCCCAAAGGACGAGATGATGACATCGGGGTCCTTGAGCAGGTTCCCAGTGCATATGCAGACGACCCTCTCGTCTCTGTCGATGAGCCCATCGCTCACCATCTTCTGCACTCCTGCCACAGATGCGGCGCTCGCGGGTTCCACCCCCACGCCCTCGGTCCTCCCGAGCATCCTCTGGGCAGACAGTATCTCCGCGTCCGAGACCTCCAGTGCGCAGCCGCCGCTCTCGTAGATGGCGGTGAGAGCTTTCTTTCCTGAGACTGGATTGCCGATCCTGATGGCGGTTGCCACGGTCTCAGGTTGCTCGACCGGATCGAAATCCCGTCTACCCTCGCGGAAAGCGTTGGTGATCGGTTTCGAACCGGATGCCTGCACCCCGGTCAGCATGGGAACATGATCTATCCAGCCGATCGCCTCCCATTCTCTGAGAGCCTTGTAGACTGCCCATATGTTCGCTGCGTTGCCTACTGGAAGGACTATGCGGTCCGGTAGCTGGAAACCAAGCTGATCGATGATCTCGAAGGCCACCGATTTCTGACCCTCCGGACGAAATGGATTGATTGAGTTCAGTAGGTAAAGATGACCTTTGGCACTCAGCTCCCTCACCACCCTCAGCGCATCGTCGAAGTTACCCTCGATGCTCACGATTCGGGCTCCATAGAACATCGCCTGGGCCAGCTTGCCAGCCGCCACCTTTCCTTCCGGGAGAAGGACCACGCAATCCAGTCCGGCCTTGGCCGCGTATGCGGACAGGGAGGCTGAGGTGTTTCCTGTTGAGGCGCATCCAACGCTTTTCGCCCCAAGCTCAACGGCCTTGCTCACCCCCACCGTCATTCCCCTGTCCTTGAAGGAGCCCGTGGGATTGGCGCCGTCATACTTCACCCTGAGGTCCTTGACTCCAATCTTGGATGCCAGGGATTCACACCTGTAAAGCGGGGTGCCTCCTTCCTGAAGTGAGATGGCGTTCTCCTCCTCTACTGGTAAGAAGGGAGCGTATCTCCAAACACCGAGGGGCTTGTTCCGGAGATCAAATGGCTGAAGCTCCTTCAGCTTCTCCAGATCCAGGTCAATTGTGAGCAGACCATCGCAGGCAGGGCAGGTGCTAAGCCACTCATCCTCGATCTTGCGTCCGCACTCCCAGCACCTCAATTCATAGTCCATCTCATCAATCTCCTCTGTAGGCTGCCCCTTAGACAGCATCCAGGACAGATCTGCGTTCGAACGCAACGATGATGCTCCGGCATAAATGTTTCGTCAGATCGAATTAGAAAAAAGATCCGGGCGATCTTGGGTTGCGATAATGGAATAAATATCCATCCCGATAACGGGTGCGAATGTCCGGCATAGAGGTAGCGGGTGCTAAGGGAAATATCCCTGATCCTGAAGAGCTGTACGGAAGGCTCAACAGTATCGGAGAGGGATCTGTCGTGGCCCTGAATCCCGAGCTGGTCTGCGGAATTGACCATCTCCTCGCCGCCGCTGTCCATGCCATGCGGGCGTTCGAACAAGGGACGAACTCCTCCTCATCACTAGGGTTGGAGACTATACTCTACGCCTCTGGCGAGAGGCAGATAGTAAAGGCACTGGACAAGATGGGCATCCCCCCTGGATCCCAGACAGTAGCACTGGTACTTTTCGATCTAGATCCGGATTCGATAATCGAAGACCTGGGCTTGAAAAGAGATGATTGTGTCCTTGAATGCACACGTATGAAATTGATAGCGTATGGCATCCCCGAAGAGGAACTGGACGCAATTCCATTGGATATGGCTATCGACCTTGTACTTGAAAGAGTGGCTTTCGTAGAGTTGATCAAGAGATGAGGTTCGTTTAAGCGTTGCGAATGGGATAATCACGTGAAAAGATTAATGTGGACCACACTGAATAGAATGCTCCCCCATCTGATTCAGGTATCGCGCGATTGGAGTGTAAATGAGTGACGGGTGGATACATCAAGCAGCTCGAGCTTACCAAACAGCTTGAGAAGCAGGCCAAGAAGGCCGCGGCGAACCGCGAGGCGGCGGAGAAGAAAATCGAGGAGTCAGAGGAACTCATAGCATCCGCCAAGAGGATGGGGGCGAACGCGGCCGGGGCAGAGAAGCTGCTCGTGGAAGCGAGTGAGGCATTTTCCAGGAAGGATTACAAGGGAGCACTGAGTCTCGCCATCAAATCAATTGAGGTATCTGGTGAGGCCAAAGCAAACGAGATCGAGAACATTATCAAAACCACGAGGGAACTGCTTAGCAACATGGGAGAGCTGGCTACCGATGCAAAGGAACCTACAGCCGCAATAGAGCAGGCTGTTGGGCTCCTTGAGAAGGGGGATCTTGACGATGCCTACGCAGAGGCTAACATCGCTTGGGATGTGGCCGAGAGATTCATAAACGCCAGGATGGCGGATGAATTCGAAAGAGCCCAGTCCCTGCTGCTCCTGGCCGAGAACGAGAACATCAATACCGACAGTGAAAGGGAGCAGCTCTCTCAGGCAAGAAGGTCACTTGAGAGCGGGGACTTCGTGGAATCAATTGACCTGCTCACCTCTTGCCTGGAATCGGTGAGCGATGGTCTCATCAATCTTTACCACAAGAGGAAGCTTGAACTCCAGAAAGGAATGGAAGAATCCAAGTCCGTTTCCATCGAGCTTTCCAGGGTCTCCGACCAGATCCAGAAAGCAGACGAGCGGATAGCTCAGGCTGACATGGAGGAGGGTCTTTCTGACTTGACAATCGCGGAGGGGGAGTTCCGCAAGTCATTCTCAAGGGCTTTGTTGAAGGAATTCGACTCTCTCGAGAGCAGGCTGGAACTGCTCTCACGTTATGAGGAGGAAGTTTCCGAGCTGGGGTCCCCCATAGCCAGGGGGAGAGGACTGACCAGGGATGGAGAGTACCTGAACGCTTTGGAGATATGCCGCGATGTAATCGACAAAGTGAACGAGAACGAGCTGAATGTGCTGGCCACGCAGATCTACAATCTCAAGCCCAAGCTTCAGATAGCCAAGAGAACCGGCAATGACACCAAGAAGGCGATCGGACTTATCGAGGAATCCAAGGTGACCATTCAAGGTGGGGACTTCCAGGGGGCTTTGGACCTTATCCATCAGGCGGACATTGTTCTAGAAAGGGAGCTCGAAGGATTCCGTGAAGTGGAGATGGAACTGGTGAAGACTGAGAATCTGATGATCCGGGCCGATCGGTACGGTTTGGACTGCTCCCGAGCGGAAGACTCTATGAGATCGGCAAGGACTCTGGCTCTAAAGGCGGAATTGGGTGAATCAGTAGAGCAGATGAAGGCAGCCCAGAAAGAGCTGGACAAAGAGATTCAGCAGTACCTTGGTAGCGAGATAATGAGAGCTGAGTTGATGCTCGCCTCCGCCATGAGGATGGGCTCTGATGTTACCAAGGAGAGTGCGATGATCGATGATATCATGGCACGGGTCCGCAGTGGTGACTACACCGATGTAGACGATCCCCTCGAGAAATGCAGAATGTACATCAGGGAATTCCTTGAGATAAACTCTGAGAAGACCATCGATCATGCGAGAAATCTTCTAGAGAAGTACGAAGGCATGGCTAATATCACCTCTTCCAGATTGATGCTGGAAGACGCCATGTCGGCCTTCGACGGAAAGGACTTCGACAAGGCATTCAAGATGGCCAACAAGGCCATTCAAGAACTGGAGAAACAGGAGAACGCGGTCTTGGAGAACCAACTAAATGAAGCTCGAAGACTGCTCGAGATCAACAAGGGGCTGGGAGCGGAGAGCGCCACCATAAATGAAAGGGTGGCAGAAGCGGAGGCTTTGAGACTTGACGGAAGGACCAAAGAGGGCATCCTGGCTGCCAGCGAGGTTCTTCAACTTGCTGGATCAGTTGTCAGGGAACATATCAGAAAGGGAATGAATTCCCTCTCAAGATCGATTTCTGCCGCCCGAAAGAAAGGCGTGGAGATCCTGAGGGTAGAGAAACTTGCCCAGCGCGTATCCAGTTCCCTGGAGAATGACCAAGTCGCGGATGCCTATGATATCCTCCAGGAGGCGGACGAGGAACTCAGAGGCCTGCTTAATAAGCACGAGGAAGTGAGCGAGTACCTCCAGGACATCGAAGGACTGATCGAGGAAGCAAAGGCAAACGGAGTCGATGTGAACAGCTCCGAGCAGTTCCTACAGCAGACCAGGGTGCTATTCGACGCAGGTGAGTACGATAAGGCTAGTGAGCTTGCCAGGAAGACCTTAGGCGAGGCGGAGTCCAAGACGGCCCTCCTGATGGCGCCAAGAAGGATACAGGAGGTCAAGAACCTGATCGCCACTGGAAAGAGGCTGGACCTGGATGTTTCCAAAGAGGAAGTGGAACTGAGTAAGGCCCAGTCCCTCCTGGACATGGGACAGCATATCCAGGCACTCGCGTCCACCAAGAATATCAGACGGGATATGAGGGATCGGATCGTGCAGGGATTGAAAGGTGAGATATCCAGGGCTCGTGAGATGATCACCAGGGCAAGAGAGCTGGGCGCGGATGTCTCCGCCATTGGTAACATAGTCGATAGGGCTGAGAAGCTGCTGGGCGAGGACAGGGTTAACGATGCCCTGAGGGCTGTGGACCTTGTCAAGAAAGAACTGGATCAGGGCCTCATCATCGAGAGGAAGGCCTCTGAAGGGATAGCCAGGGCTTCGGCTGTCATCTCGAACGTACGCAAGGCGGGAATGGAGCCTGCCGGTGCGGTGGAGATCCTGAGACAAGCAAAGGATCAGGCCCAGGCTGGAAGGGGCGGAATCGCCATGGAGCTCGCCAAGAAGTCGGCAGACCAGGCTGCTGAGACCGCCCGCACGAAGCTCATGGAGAGGTTCAAGAACCTGGAGATCACCCAGAGGGCCATGGAGGTTGAGGGCTCGGATCTGAATCAGGCCAATAGGATGAAGTCGGACTTCCGGAAGATGCTGGAGGAATGGAAGTTCACCCACGCATTGACGCTTCTCGATAATCTAGAGGAGGAGCTGGAGCGCCTAGACAAGCAGAAGAAACTGGCCACGGGCACTCTGGAGGAAACAAGGGCCAAGGTAACGAAGGCAAAGGACCGTGGCCTGATATCGCAGAAAGTGGAGGACCTGCTTGACAGCGCCATTTCTCGCTTGGAGGAGGGAGCTTACACGGCGGCTTTCTCCGATGCCATACGGTGCAGGGACGAGCTCAGGTCCTTGGAGGAACTGTACGATCGTAGGATGGGAGACCTCGGTAAGCTCAGGAAGAGAATGGAAGCTGCTTCGAATGAAGGCGTGGACATCTCTTCAGTATCTGGCTACTTCGACGAGGCTGAGCGTTCACTGAGACAGCTGGACTTCGAGGAAGCGAGTCTCAATCTGAGTCGGGGAGATACCGCATTGGGCAAGAAAATCGAAAATAAGATGGAGTCCCGACAGCAGGATATGCGCGCTCTATACCGCCTATACTGCGATCTTGGACTGAACGAAAGCGATCCCCTGGAGAAGGTCGTTCGCCAAACGGAGATGAAACGACTGAAGCCTGATGAATTCAAGACCCTGAATCAGAATCTCGACCAGCTCAGGGAGATCATCGAGAAAAGGATGGAGACGACGCTGGGAGAGATCTCTGGAAGGATCCAGGTGGCCAGCAAATCCGGGGCGGATGTTTCTACTAGTGAATACCTGCTCTCCCAGGGAAGGGAACTGCTGGGAACTGGCAATCTGAACGAGGCCTTCTTCATGATCAAGGAGGCAGAGGACAGTATAGGAGTGGCCATGGATGAACGGCGCGAGTTCATGGAGCTGAAGATGCGCTGCGAGAGCCTCATAGAAAATGCCCGACGCAACGGACTGGTGATGGAATGGGTGATAAGCCTGGTCGCTAAAGCGGATGGGGAGAGGAAGAGCGACTACAAGGCTGCGATCGAGACAATGAAAGAGGCTCTATCAAGGGCGGAGGAAGAGGCTGCATCATATCTACCAGAGCTGGCAATAGACATCAACTTCCTTGACCCGGCAGCGTCAGACCAGTGGATGAGGGCCAGAGTTGTGATCTCCAATGAGAGCAAGGCCATGGCAAGAGACGTTCGCATCGAGCTTTCCGGCGAGATAGAGGTGAGAGGTCTGGAAAGCATTAAGAAGCTTAGGAGCAACGAGAGCAGGGAGATTGAATTCGAAATAATGCCCCTTAGGAAGGGGGACATCGAGGTCAATTTCAGCCTTTCCTGTCGTCCGGTACTATCTGAGGACACCTTCGGTCTGGAGTCCTCATTCCAGCTGGAAGCCGAGTAACTACTCCAGAGAGCTGGGTAGCGTTTCTTCCACACTTTTGACAAGACGACCGTTAATGATCATGTCCCTTATCCATTCGATTTCCTTGCTCAAGGGACGGTCTTCTATCACCCTTTCAACACCACTCCTGATGAATGAAAGTGCCTCTCTGGAACCAAGGCCGGGCCTCATGCTGTGAAATTCCAGGGCTTGGGCAGCACACAGAAGCTCGATAGCGACCACCAACTCGGCGTTTCCCGTTATCCTCTCCAGCTTCTCGGCGGCGATGGACCCCATGCTGTTGAAATCCTCCTGATTGGCACTGGTAGGAATTGAATCCGCCGAGGCGCTGTTCGCCATAAGCTTGCTCTCGCTGGTGAGAGCGGCCGCGACATACTGGGTTATCATCAATCCCGAGTCCGCACCTTCATCGCGGGTTAGGAAGCGAGGCAGACCGCTCAACTTGCCGTCCAGCAACCGCGCGATCCTCCTCTCGGAAAAGGAAGCGATCTCGTGGACCGCTAGGCCCATTGCATCAAGGGGGAGGGCAAGTGGCTCGCCATGGAAGTTACCTCCTGAGAGAGCCTCCCCATCGAAGATCAGCGGATTGTCCGTGGCGCTGTTCATCTCGATCTCCAGTACCTCTTTCCCTCTTGCGAGGGAATCCATCACGGCACCTAGCACCTGGGGTCCGCACCTCAAGGTGTAGGCGTCCTGCACCTTGAGGCATTCCCTATGGGATGCGACGATCTCGCTCTCCTCAAGAAGCAAACGGAGATTCCGGGCTACCGCTAACGGTCCAGGGTGTGGCCTCACCTTGAATAGACGCTCGTCGAAGGCGTGGTCCGTTCCGGAAAGTGATTCCAGGGACATGGCAAGGGCGATCTGGGCCGCCTTCAGGAGCAGAAGGGCCCTATTCAAACAAATGCATCCTATGGCACACATGAACTGGGTCCCGTTGATGAGAGCCAAGCCCTCCTTTGCCTGCAACTCAATTGGATTCAGTCCTACAGTCTCAAGGGCTTGGCCACCGAGGAGCCTCTCACCCTCCGCCCAGGCTTCACCCTCGCCCATTATCACCAACGCGATGTGAGCCAGTGGAACCAGGTCCCCAGAAGACCCAACTGATCCCTTTCGAGGGACAAAGGGTATCACATCCCTGTTGATCATCTCCACTATGAGATCGACGAGTTCAAGCCTCACCCCTGAGTAACCCTTTGCCAGTGCGTTGGCTCTGAGAAGCATCATGGCCTTCGTGGTCTCCTTGGGTAGCGGTTCGCCAACACCAGCTGCGGTTGACCGAACCAGATTCCTCTGGAGTGTTGTGATCAGATCTCTCGGGATCACCACATTCTCGAACTCGCCCACACCCGTGTTCACGCCGTACGCGATCTCTCCGCTTTCCAGGATACTATCAAGGCTTTTCCTGCTTCTCGCGATTCTTGTTCTGGCCTCATCTGAGACAAGGACGGTCGCCTCTCCCCTAGAGACCATTATTAACATCTCTAGAGTGAGATTCTCCCCGTCGATCACCACAGTGTCCATGGTAACACGTAATGATTAGGGAGAAAGAGAAGAAAAAACAATCGGGGGCATTGGCCCCTTCGGGTTTCACTCGCTGGGCCGGGTGTTAACGGGCACGAACTTGTAGCCGTAGTGGATCACACCGCCGGGACCCTCGTCCCCCAGCTTGCGCAGTGTGGACCTAACCCTCATCCCGATGTCAACTTCCGTTGGTTCGCAGTCGATGACCTGGGCTGTGATCATGATGCCCTCGTCCAGCTTGATCATGGCCATGACGTAAGGCTTCAGTATCTCCAGCTGCGACGGTGCATCATGCACCACCGAGTACGAGAAGATCTCCCCTTCGCCCTTGAGGCGGACCTTCTCCATCTTCCCGATGGATTTTCGACGACAGTCGGGGCATACGGACCGTGGAGGGAAGAACATCTTGCCGCAACTCCCGCATCTCGAACCCATTAGGTTGTACCTGCTGGGGTTGTCCCTCCAGTATCTTGGTGCTGGCATCTAGACCACCCCCAATATGTGAACAACGACTGTCGACCCCGTTCCTCCCACGTTCTGGGCGAGGCCGATCTTCGCACCATCGACCTGACGCTTGTCCGCCTCTCCTCTGAGCTGGGCGACTATCTCCACCGCTTGGGCCACGCCTGTCGCGCCAATAGGATCTCCGCGCGCTTTAAGTCCACCTGAGGTGTTGATCGGAATCTTACCACCAAGCTCGGTCTGACCTTCCTCAGTCGCCTGGCCTCCCTTGCCCTTCTTAAAGAATCCAAGGTCCTCGATCGCCAGGATCTCAGAGATGGTGAAGTTGTCGTTGACCTCCGCCACATCGATATCACTTGCTTTGATACCCGCCATCTCGTAGGCATTCCTTGCGGCCACGGCTGTCGCTTCGAAACTGCAGATGTCCTTCCGATGGTGCAGGGCGAGAGTGTCACTTGCCTGAGCTGATGAGAGTATCTTGACTGGTTTATCGGTGTATTTCTCGGCGGTCTCCATGGCACACAGGACCACGGCAGCCGCACCGTCGGAGTTCGGAGCGCAGTCGAACATGCCTAGAGGCTCGGCCACGGGGGACGAGTGAAGGACCGTCCCGAGCTTGATCTCCCGCCTGAACTGGGCTTTGGGGTTCAACGAGCCGTGCTTGTGATTCTTTACCGCAACTTGGGCTATCTGCTCCCTGGTGGTACCGTACTCGAACATGTGCCGGCGGGCGATGATGGCGTGAAGCGAGGCAAAGGTGGCCCCCATGATGGACTCCCACTGCTGATCCGCAGCCGTAGCCTGGATGGCATTGGAAGCCACGTCCCCTACGTCGGTCATCTTCTCCGCACCGCCAACCACCACAATATCGTGAATGCCTGAAGCGACGGCCATGTATCCCTGCCTGAGAGCTAGCCCACCAGATGCTCCAGCCGCCTCGATCCGGGTGGCCGGGATGTGATCCCTGGCCATGCCAGAGTAGTCGGCTATCAGCGCACCTATGTGCTCTTGATCGATGAATCTCCCGGCGGACATGTTGCCCACATAGAGGGCATCGATCTCCTCCCCCGAGAGGTTAGCGTCGTAGACCGCAGCGAGACCGGCCTCGATACCGATGTCTCTAAATGATCTATCCCAGACCTCGCCAAACCTTGTTATGCCGATTCCAATAATCGCGACCTCTCTCATCAGATCACTCCCTTCATTAGGATCTTGCCGCGGAACTTGGCGTAAGTTGCGTAATCTATGAACTTCTTGTTCTCCACCAGTTCCCTCACGGTGGGAGCGGCGGTCTTGCGGATACGCTTTATCCCAGGGGTAACGGTTATATCGAAGCCATCGGCCCCCGCCCCAGAACCGTATGCCATCGCCATGATACGCTCATTGGGCTTGGCCACGTCGAGAATTGCCGACAGCCCCAGGGGGACGCATCCGGAATAGGTGTTCCCGATGAAGGGCGTTAGCAGACCAACCTCGATCTGGTCCTCTGTGAATCCCAGCTGCTTGGCCACCCTCAATGGGAACTTGCCGTTGGGCTGGTGGAATACCGCATAATCGTAATCTTCGGGTTTTGACTTCGCCATCTCCATCAAGGACTTGGCGTTGGCTATGATGTGCTTGAAGTAAGCGGGCTCTCCCGTGAAGCGCCCCTCGTGGGATGGATAGGGCTGGCCCTCCCTCCTCCAGAAGTCCGGGGTGTCGGTGGTGTACGAAGAGGTGTGATTGATCTTCGCAATGAGCTTCTGCGACCCTATCAGGAAGGCCGCTCCACCCGCTGAAGCTGAATACTCCAGCGGGTCGCCGGGAGCTCCCTGGGAGGTGTCCGCCCCAATGGCAACACCGTACTTCACCATTCCAGAGCCGACAAGGCCCATACATGTCTGTATGGCCGCTGTTCCGGCCTTACAGGCGAATTCGAAGTCAGCGACGGTCAGGTTGGGCGAGGCCTCGATCGCCTCCGCCACTATCGTCCCGCTGGGCTTGACAGCGTAAGGGTGCGACTCCGATCCCACATAGATCGCTCCGATCTCCTGTGGATCGATGTTGACCCTTTTCATCATGTTCCGGGCGGCCTCCACCGAAATGGTGATGACATCCTCATCCGGAGATGGGACCGACTTGCTGAAAATGAGCAACCCCCGGCTCAGAGCCTCCCCATCGGTACCCCATACCTTTCCAATTTCTTGGGGGGCGATCCGGTACCTTGGGATATATGCTCCGTAACTTACAATTCCTACATCCATTAAGATCCTCCTCCTAGTCAATGCTCTCGAGTTTCTCAACGAGTGTCTTGACTGGCATATCGATTCTTATCAATGGAATTCCCTCAAGGGTGGCAAGACGGATAGCTAGATCATCCACGTGTTCCGGTTTGTGATAGGCGACCAGGGCCGGTTTGAGTGGATGGGCCCTTATCGCTATCATCGGTGATCGTCCGAACTTGACTCCAGTGAAGATCAAAGCCCTCTCGCTGCTCCACCCATAGATCTTGAGGTAATCAAGAGATGAGAGTGATGTGATGGCCTTCATCGAGTCTATCACAGTGAATCCGTGGATATCACGGTTGAGCGAGACGGTGTGGGTGAGATTATCACCATTCACCAATCTCATGAACTTCTCGGCCGACATGCTGGTCTTGAATTCCTTGATGCTGATGATGCAATCGCTCTTCTCCCCCAGGTTGTATTTCTTGATCGTTGGCGAACCGTGCTCTTCATCTATTGTGATAAGTCCATTCACGATGCGCCTGACGATCACGATGCCGGGGGACTTCCTCCTTCCAGACTCGTAATCGCTGATGACCGAGGGGGAAACCCTGAGCTTCCTCGCCAGCTCCTGCTGGGAGATCGCGAACTCCTCCCTCCATTTCCTTATGGTCTTTCCAGCGTCGTCCGAGAGAGTGATTTCTCCTGCGATCTTTTCCCTCAGCTCTTCACGCATGTTGGATGGTAGATTCTAAGTATATTTAAATTTGTCGAATTCCGAATACGACATAATTCGAATTCATGTGAAAAACGACATTGTCCAGGCATTAACCGCAAATCAACGATTCACATCCGTTTTTCGATCGAGAGATGCGATGATCTCCGTTAGATCAGGGCTGACGGCGGGTTGGTCCGCCACCCACTTGTATGTGATGCATCCATCCTTCTGTATCACGAATATCGCCCTGTTCGAAAATCTCTTGAGAAGTCCGTTCTCGTTCTCTATGAAGACCCCGAAGAGCTTTGACGCCTTACCGTTGGCATCGCTGAGCATGCGGAATGGGACCTTCATCTTGCCCCCCCATCCTCTATGGGAGCGTATCGAATCGGTGTTTATCCAGACAACCCTGTAGCCGCGCGAATCGAACTCTTTCTTGGCCTCCTTGAACTCCCTCATCTCGATTGAGCATACCACTCCAAAATCCGCTGGGTAGAATACCAGAACTATGGGGCCCGACTTAAGCTCCTCGCCCAGGTTGAACCATTGCTCATTGGCATCCATGACCCTGAAATCCGGAGCTTCCTCTCCGGTGCATAGGTGGGAGTCGGGCCTTTGGCGCATGATACCTCAAAAGGAGCAAGAGGTAGATAACTTCAATCCCCCGACATGATTACGGGTGACCTTTTACCAGGTCACGGACGGCCTCCATGACCTCCTCGTAATTGGGTTCGTAAGCGGGATCATGAGCGACCCAGCGAAATCTTATCTCCATTTCCTTATCGACCAGGAAGACAGCTCGATTTGCCAGTTTGAAGTACAGCTCGTCCTCCATAAGCACCCCGTACTCCTTAGCAACCTTGCCTTCCTCATCGCTGAGCAATTTGAAGGGGATCTTCAGCTTTCCCTTCCATACTCCATGCAGGGGGGGATCGTCGACGCTAATGCCTACGAATTGCACTCCCAGGTCATCGAACTCGTCCTTGTACTTCACGAACGTCTTCATCACGATGTTGCACATGATGCCGAAGTCCGAAACATAGAAGTGCACGACCACCGGACCATTCTTGACTTCTTGGCTCAATCTGAAATCGCAAGTTGGCGAACCAGGAAGGCAGAAATCTGGAGCTTTCATTCCAACCTTGAGGTGAGAATCTGGCTGGATGGTCATTGGACTTGGAATACATTGCCACCTAATGAAATGCACCATTGCCGATCAGCGGAAAATGCATACGGTCAATCCCTGATCCTTGGTTCGTCCCAGTAAGAGCAAGTGCCTGTCTCGCATCGGAATGACTGTTTGGAGAGACCGCTCCTGATCGCGATCAATGAGCATCCAACGATAATGATGGCTGAGATTACAACGATAATAATCGCGGTCTGGTCCGAGGCCATCATGCTCTGGGAGGGATCGAACCCAAGAAGATCCCAAAGGAAATCCAAGAGGCTCTCTCCGGTGGTGATGTGGGCACCCATCGAACCCGTGATACCGATTAGTACGATGCCGATGAGGGACAGACCGGCGTAGAGTCCAGCCATAGCGGGACAGGTCCACAATCCCCTGCCGAAGCGGAGGCGGATGAAGACCGCTCCTGCCCATATTGTCGTTGCTGCCGCGGTCATCACGATCTTGTTCATTGCCTCAGGAGATCCTAATAGCATATCGGTTGACCAGGCAATGGATCCGGTGATCGCGGAGAGCAGCAGTGCAACCACTCCGAGTAAAGCTGCGACGATTCCCGCAGCTTCCAGGTAACCTCTTGTCTTCCTGGCGAAGTTCAGAAGGAACTTGGGTCGTTCCAACCAGCATACTATCTGGAGAAGGAATGTGCCCCCGATCCCGATGAAGGCAAGGACCAGGAAACCAGTGTGAAGTTCTGCGGTCATAGTGTGCAACGAGCTCATACTGACCAATCAACCACCACCTCTGAGTCTGTCCCTGGCGTAGAGGACCAATAGGGTCAGTAAAGACACAAGAGCGAGTGAGGCCATGATCCCCGCGGTCATGTTAAGACCAAGATTGCCAAGCACATCATCGTCGCCCAAATTGTTCACAGTTACATTGACTGTAGCAGAATGGGCAGCATCCATGCTGTCGTGGGCGATCACCTCGATGATGTGATTTCCATTTGCGTACTCCTTGGTGTCCAGAATCCATGAGTATGGATTCTCGTATTTCGTCGTAACTAATTCCCAGTCAACGATTAGGTTGACTGACTCTATAGTCACATCGGACCAGGAGGGAACGGTCACGATAGCGGTGATGATGATGGAGTCCCCCACGCTCGAGCCATGAACAGGCTCCAGGATTTGAACGACGACCTGTTCCGATACAGGTTCACCCACCTGGAACAGAATCGGCCCAGCGGCCTTTGAGTATAAGGTATCGCCAGCATGCACCACCTTTGAATAAATCGGATAGGTGTCATTTTCCATGGGCGCCTCTAATACCCAAAGGAAAGAAGCCTCACCATCATACTCTGGATCCTTGTAATAGTTGTACTGGGTCTCGCCACTTGGATCCGTGAGAATTGTCCATCCATTTTCGGTGGGAAGACTTCCCTCCTCTGCGGTGTTGGAGGAGATAAGCGCTCCTAGCTCGTCACCTGAGATCTCCCCGGTAACGTTCACCCAAACCCTGACAGGCTGGTTGGGTGAAATGATGCCGCCAGTGGGATTTGATTCCATGGTAACGGTGACCGTACTCTCCACCTCGTGGCAGCTGGTTGCACCGTACTCCTGATTACCTGAGTAGGAACCATAGGAGGAGGCGAGTGGTGAGAGTGCGACCATCAATGCAATGGTCAAGATAGCCAGACCAGTGAAGAGATATTTGCCCATCGTACAAAGCCCCTAGATCAGGAAGGGAAATGTGTATCTTCGGGCCTTAATGTTTTGCTGAGCATATCGCTGGAAATCCATTTGCGATGATGTTCGAGATTACAGGGTTAACGGGGTAAATAATAATCATGACCGATTCCTAGTATCATCATGGGTTGTATCAAATGGATTGGGCGGTCATCCTTCTCTCCTCAGCAATCATATTCACGGCGGCATTGGTGCACGCTATCGCCGGATTCGGCTTCGCCCAGGTATCCATGGGGCTACTGCCCTTGATAAGAAGTGCCAGCTCAGCCTCTATAGTCTTCACCTTTCTGGCCATTGTCACCAACACTAGGGTGTGGTGGAGCGTCCGGGAGCATTTCAGATGGAAAGAGTGGATAGTGCCCATAGTTGGGCTTGCCGCGGGACTGCCCATAGGCGTCTTGTTCTTCAAGGAGATGAACGAGGATGCGATAAGAATGGCCATCGCCTTGGTGCTGCTCATCGGCGTGGTGCTATTGGCCACGGTGCGGCTCTCTGATAGAGCCAAGAGGAGAATCGAGGAGTCGGATTATAGGCCGGGCAAAATCACGGGTGTGATCGTGGGTTTTATCGCAGGAATACTTGGTGGGTCGGTGGCCATTCCCGGTCCGCCCATGATCCTCTATGGGGCCTTCATGGTCTACGCTGGAATATGGAAGAACGAGGAGATGAAGGCAATATTCACCGCCTTCTTCGGAAGCTTGATGGCATACAGGGCTACCATTTTGATAGTCAGCGGTGACGTGACTCTTACCTATCTTGCGGAGGCGTTAGTGCTAGTGGTCCCGCTACTTATAGGTGCGTGGGTGGGAATCAGGATATTCGATAGGGTCCCGGCTGACAAGTTCCGCTGGTTGGTCCTGGCCATGCTGACTATCAACGCTATAATCCTGGTGATGACCTCCCTACCTGAATGATTGAGAGAAGACCAAATGGATGGTTGACCAACATGTATATAAATGGAGGCGTGATTTTGGGGGCAATCGATCAGGGGGCTGTGGGGTAACTTGGTTATCCTTGTGGCTTCGGGAGTCATAGATTCCGGTTCAAATCCGGGCAGCCCCACTAGTTCACTATCCCGATCATTATTTTTCGGCAATATCACAAGGTCAAGGGTTTGAGGTCTAGAATGAAAGTCCTCATTCCTCTTTCCTCTTTCAATATCAAGATCCAGGCTCTAATTCTCTTGAAGGTCAAGGAATATGAAGATGAAACAATCCAGAAGTTGGAATGACAGATATAAAAAAAAGAGAATAAGGTGTTTAGTGGGATACTACAATGCCACCGCCAAGATCATCATACCCAGATACCCATACAAGGAAATCTGGTCCGGGAAGGTCTATTTGCATTTGGACAGTGTAGTAATGATCGCCTGAGGGATTAACCCAGTCTTCAAGTGTCATTGTGAATGCGTACTCACCAATTTTCTCTTGGTCAACGGAGACCCGGGCAATCCCATAGAGCCAGTAGAGCCCTGTGTTGGGCACTTTGACCTGACCGTCATCTATTGTCAGGATCGCCTTCAGAGTGCCATCTGAGTAGTTCTTGTCCATGAATGAACCCTGGCCTCTCCATTCCTCCTTCTTGAGGTCGTACATTCCTACGACGCCGAAGTAACATTCATGTCCTATCAAATCGAGAGTTGTGCCTGGCTTATTCTCGGAGATGAACCATCCCCCTGCCGTTACCTTGACTCCTTCATCAGGAGTATGCGTGGTCGCTGCTGCAGCTGGTGCGGCAATCGCCACGGCAAATGCCATGGCGATCATGACCGTCGCTACAAAAGCAACGAGCAGCGTTCTCACTAATCTGGCCATTTTACTCCTCCATTAAAAGGTCCCCCAAATTGGGACCTAAGAACACATTTTGAGTAAACTATATTTAAATGTATTCACGATAGTTAACTAGATAAGAGTCCGTTGATCGTCGAACCAATCTGCTAGACAGGGCTTCTAGAGACTTGGGGAT
>JAAEEP010000008.1 GCA_013415695.1 Methanomassiliicoccales archaeon
GGTATCTTGTAGTCCACTTTAATTGACCACTCCTCGCAGGGCATCAGGCACCAGATCCAGGTGTCGAGTCCAAGCATGGGGTCCACAACATGTATGTTGCACAGAGGGCTAAGGGCGATGTTCTTCACCGTTATTGTGTAGGTGATCATATCACCGGGGTTAGCCTCCTCGGGACCAGTCTTGGTGACTTCCATGCAGTTGAGTATACACTCCTTGACTTCGACACAGTGATCGTCGGTAGCGTTGACCTCTAGGCCAACATACCATCCATATGCCGTAGCCTCGTTGCAGATGAAGCCTTCTCCGATGTCAGCGATGGTTGAGAATGTGAATTCCCAGCTCTCACCGGGCATCAACTCGCCCATGTACTCGAAGGTCTCTCCGAAGAACGGATCAACAACTGTCACGTTGGACAGAGGCAGCTCTCCAATGTTGGTGACCTTGAAGGTCCACACTATGGAAGAGCCGTTAGAAACTACTTCAGGACCGCCCTTCTCCAGGGCGATGTTGATTCGAGGTGGTTCCCCTGGTTTCACATCGACCGTGTGATCGTCGGTGACGTTCAGCTTGGCGCCACAGCAGCCATCGGCCTCAATGTAGGCTACATTGGTGATGGGTTCCAATACATCGGCTATGCTAGTCTTTGTAAAGTTCCACCACATGCCGGGCTCGAGTATTCCACCGTTGTCAGTGAACACCTCGGCGACTATGCCAAGGTATGGGTCAATCAGGGTGACATTGGACAGTGGATCGGATCCTATGTTCTGGACTGCGAATGTCCATTCGATTGGATCGCCAATGAGGACATCCACAGGGCCGCCCTTCTCCAAGGAGATAGCGGGTGCGCAGATCTTCACCGTGTGGCTATCAGACACATTGAGTGTTGAGCCGCATGGTCCGTCAGCTGTAACATATGCATCGTTGGTTACCATTCCGGCAGCTTCAGCGGTGGTAGTGTACTCCATTTCGAACGATTCACCAGGCTCAAGAGTGCCTACTGACTCGGACCAACCGAAGGTCTCGTCGACCAGCATTACGTTGGTAAGAGTCTCGGTGCCATCATTTGTGACATTGAAGGTCCAAACGATGTCGTCGCCCACGAACACGCAGTCAGGACCGCCCTTCACGAGGCTGATGCTTGGGTAGTCGCAAATAGTCACGGTGTGACTGCTTGAGACGTTCAGCTCAGCTCCACACGGGGCAGTGGCTGTGACATACGCTTCGTTAGTGATGACTCCCTTGGCTCCAGCTGTGGTTGTCAAGGTCAGCTCAACTGACATGCCGGGCTCGAGAGTGCCGATTGAAGCACCTCCACCGAAGGTCACTTCGACCAGCATGACGTTGGTCAGTGTGACCGGGCCATCATTTGTGACATTGAATGTCCAAACGATGTCGTCGCCCACGAACACGCAGTCGGGTCCGCCCTTCACCAGGCTGATGCTTGGCATTGGGTAGACTATCACGGTGTGGGAGGCATTGGCCTCGGCAGTTGAACCACAGGGTCCTTCGCCTGTCACGTAAGCGGTGTTGACGATTTCACCTGGTTCGATGGCGGTCATGGCTACCTCGAAGTAGATCGTGGCGCCAGGTGCCAGCGTACCAAGATTCTCGTTCACACCAATCGTGGCATCGACCAGAGTGACATTCTCTAGAGCGCTGATTCCAGTGTTCTCAATGGTGAAATTCCATGTGATCAATTCGCCCACGAACACGCAGTCGGGACCGGTCTTCACGAGGCTGATGCTTGGTGGTTCGTAAACCATCACTGAGGCACTTGCGCTCTCATTCAATTGAGCTCCGCAGGGTGCGTCAGCGGTGACGTACGCAGTGTTGATGACCTCTCCAACTGAAACGGCTGATTCCGAGTAGCTGAAGTTGGCCCAAGCACCAGGCGCGAGAGTACCTATGGCCTCGGTAACGCCCAGGTGTGCATCGACCATCTCGACATTGCTGAGGGTTCCATCACCAGTGTTCTGGATATGGATCTCCCATGTGATCGTGTCTCCGACAAGAACACAGTCGGGACCGGTCTTCTCGATGCTTATTCCAGGTGTACCGTATACCATCACCATGTGGTCATCGGTCTCGTTGACCTGAATTCCACAGATGGTGTCACCAGTAACCCATGCAACGTTCGTAAGCTCACCCATGCTCTCCGCTGTGGAGGCAAGTGTTAGATTCCACCAGTCTCCAGGGTTAAGGGTGCCGCCATACAGGATCTCGGCACCAATCAACGGATCGAATAAGGTGACATCGGTCAGGGGTTCCTCACCAGTGTTCTTGATGTTGAAAGACCATGTGATCTCATCACCTACAAACGCGCAGTTTGGACCTCCCTTCTCAATTGAGATAGCGGGATTGCACGGTGTGCAAACGGGGACGGTCGTGGAGTCGTTCTCGCACTGGCAGCCGTCGCACCGGGTCATGTTCGCGAGGTTGATGACGTCGAAGCACTGGTTGGGCTCAGCAGCAACATTCTTGATTGTGATGTCGTACTGAACCGTGCCGTTCTCGGTGAACTCCCATGGACCGCCAGGACCAGCCATTAGCTGGAAGCCGGGTGGCATCATGACGAAATCAGTGATTATCGCCTTGCAGGGAGCTGGGCCAATCATTTCAGGCTCCGCGGGCAGCGAGAAATCAGCTGCGGGGGAGGGTCCGAATGGTGTGCCCATGTAACCAATATGATTGGTTATGGTTACGTTCGCCCGATTCTTGTATGAGGCATCCGCTACAGGAATGAAGTTCTGGCTGTACGAGTAGATGTATGATTCTCCGGCTTGCAGAATTGGCTTTACGGAAACGTCAACATTGAAGGAGGTAAGTACCTGATAAGGTCCACCTCCAGTCTGGTACAGTATGTAGTCGGTTATGGTCAGATTTTCCGTGGGTGCTTCTCCACAGTTCTTGACCGTAATGTATCCTCTGACGCCGTACGACACGACGTCTCCTGGCTTAATCTCCTTAGATACATCGATCTGATAGGAGATATTTCCCTCTTGACCACGTTTGAGTTCCAAGTTCTCAGTCAATGCTGTCTTATCCATGTCGTAACAGATTTCCAGCATCTGTTCACTGAAACCTTGAGCAGTCTTGGAGGCAGTGAGGGATGTTCCTGCCTCTCCGTCAGTTGCTAGGGTGGCCGTTTGGCCAAACTCTTGGGCGCCCACGACAGCGATGCTGATCATGGCAACCGCCACAAGAGTAACAAGCAAGGCCACGAGCCTTGCATTCGCTCTTTTATCTATTGCGTATCCCCCCAGTAATTTGGTGATTGATATTTAGAGGGATAGTAATATATATCTTCCGATGAACGATAACGCAAATATTCATTCTTTTCTAATATGACATTTGTTCCAGACAGAATCTGCATCAAGTAAATGATTTGTATATGTAACTAATTTAGACTCGATGTTCATCTTTCATAAGATAATGTAGCCATTATTATTTATAATAGTATCATATATAATAAAATACAAATAGATTTCTGATTACTTAGCTAGGTTCATATCAAATATAAGTAAGCTGCAAAGTCTTTCAGAAAGGATCAGCCATCAATTCTCAAGAAATCGATGATTTTGACCGTTGACCTGTGCCTGTAGGTCCGGAGAAAAAGGTCCTATTGTACTGAGGTCCGGCATCAAGGGAAGATCCAAGAGATTATTAGATAGGTGAGCAGGAATGCGAACGGGAATGTCCAAACCAAGAATCGATCGATCTTCAGTGATAGCTCTGACCTCTTCTTCTCTTCCAGACGATTTAGGTAGAAGTTATAGGCAACAACTATCGCAGTCCAGATGAAAGTGCTGATGAGTATCTTGTCCATCGTTGTGAGGTAACCCAACTTCGGCAGATCATCACCAATGGTGAAACTGAAAGCTATGAAAAGAAGAAGGTTGCCTGTGGCAACTGCGATCCTTCGACCGTAGTCCCTTATGGACCAAGTGACCCACGTAAGGCCAAGAATTATGATGATGGGGACCAAGATCCGTATGGCGTAGTAGCTTATGTGTCTCTCTGCCACAAATCCAAATGAGAACATCGAGCTGAATTTGTTGAACTCCACTGTGGTGACTTCCGTATTATGGCTGGTGATGAACCACTCCTCTTCTCCCAGCTGGTCACCCACCGAGTTCTTATCATCCCAAGCGACGTAGTGATACACTTCCTCGCTGTACAGACATAGGATGCGAATATAGAATCGCTGGGTGTCGAACGGGAAGTTGCGGAAGTCGAAGTCAGGTGCTTGAAGAGTTGTCCAGAACCGCTCGACATATGATGCGGTGCCGTTGGACTCGACCAGAATGATTAGGTTCTGGGTCCATCGATTTCCCTGCTGGTTGAATATTGTAAATTCTGGCCAAAGCTCACCGTAAGCATTAACGAAATCGTCAACGCTACGGAATATTCTATTAGAGCCCTGATAAAGGTCTGGATTGAAGGCCAGGCGGGGATCGTTCCACTGCATCCATAAATTGGCCACAATGGCATAGTTCTCAGCTGTCTGGTCCACCGAGGTGATCTGATCAAGCTCAATCCCAACTTTTACCGGGATGGAGGCGACTATGACATTCCTTCCGCCCAGGGTTGCGTTGCCGGTCAGCACATCGGGTTGGTTTAAGCCCACCAGGAGGCGGAAATCGATAGAAATGTTGTCGTCTTCTATGACTTCCGAAACCTCGATTCTATAGTTGCAGCAATCACCATCGAACGTGTAGGCAAGGGTGGCATTCGATCTGTCCTGGGATTCATTGGCAGTCCTAAGCGACTTGCCTCCGAAATCGTATAGAGTCACCCAAGGAACATCATGATCACTCGTAGTCTCGATGAAAATGTAGAGTACATCGTCCTTGAAAATCTCAGCCAGTGTGTAACTCTTCGATCCGTTCGTGGAGTCGAGACTTCCTGTAAACTCCTGAACCCCTACACGTCCCGTGGATTCCTCCGGATTCAAGACTGCGATGATGTCCCCTGTTGGTACTCCTGTTCCATTCAGAATTTCGGGAGAATTCAATCCCACCAGGAGCGAATAGAACCCGAAAGTGCCGGTCAATGGGGCTCCAATCGCGACCAGCTTATAATCTCCATCCTCACTGATATTCCATTCGAAAGTGGCTGCGTAGCCCCAACCGCTATCGTCGTCCCATGCCGGAAACAGCTGGTTCGCCGTCTCGGTGATGGCCATGTGGTAGTCTTGGCCGTTCTCTATCGCCTCAGCGATCCTTTCCTTGAATAGTATCAAGATGTCTGTTAAATTGGCGCTCGAATTGGTGAGCACAATGAACGGATCAAGGTCACCTGAAGTTCCATTCATGTAGACGTAAAGAGTGTCATTACTGTCGAGAGAGGGGAGAATGTAGGAATCGAAACCATAAGGCTCTATTCCGCCCTCCAAGAGCTGGATGCTCTTGGTATGATCCTGACCTACTGAAGAGGGGATGATTTGAAGAACCAGGAGTATGGCAAACACAGCTATGATTCCCTTGGTGGTAATTGAAGAGTCAACGGATCGTTTCATTTTCCTCCTTATGTTACCAACATGTCCTTTAGAAGGCACTTGAATCTTTCATGTATGCTGTTCAGTTCCCCAAATTCACTGTTCTATCAACATTGAAGTGATCGAGTCCAATTGTTACAGTCGTTCTCCTAGCCTTGATAGAAGCTTATTATTCTTTGTGCTTAAGTTTCTATTTAACCTGATGGATATTTAACAACTTTGGCAGGACCCGCCTTTGCACTGGCAACATCGGAGACGAGGCTTCATTTCTTTCTCGCGATCATTATTCCGTCCCTTACCGTAAGAAGGACATTCTCCACTCTCGCATCTTTGGCAACGATCCGGTTGAGCTTGTCAGTAGCTCTGGCTGTTTCATCCTCACGGCGAACTACCGCCCCACCTCTGAGTGCATTATCCACGATGATTAACCCGCCGTTTTGCAGACGCTCCATCGCCATTTCATAGTATGCTGGATAGTTCTCCTTATCAGCGTCAATAAACACGAGATCAAATGGTCCTTCTAGCTCGCGAAGAATGTCCAAGGCATTTCCCAATAATGGTCTTATCTTCTTGCCGTATTCTACCATTGAGAAGTATCTTCTGGCGATTGACAAGTGCCCCTCGTTATTGTCAAGGGTCAAGAGGATCCCATCATCGGGCAGGGCAGAAGCCATCATCAGGGCTGAATATCCAGTGAACGTTCCGAGCTCCAGGATCCGTCTAGCTCCACTAATTGCCACGAGCATTCGGAGGAATGTGCCTTCAACTCTTCCCACCTGCATCCCAGGATTTGAAGTATCCCTATAGGTCTCCTCACGAAGCATTTCGAACACGGGTTCGACTTCCTGGGTCACCTCATTCACGTATCTTTCGATGTCTTTGTCTAATAGCGCCATCAACTCACACCCTTATATTGGACAAATAGAAATCTGACCATGATTAAATCTAGTTAATCTCACTCAAGAAACGAGTTGGATGAAACGAGAAGCGATACCTGGAAAAGTACGAATCAGGTTTGCCTGCACCCGGGTCCTAAAATCCGCATATACATCATGTGCGGTGGATTCAATTTTCTTTGCGAGTTTCAATCCTACTTTCTCAGGATCGGCCATTAGGCCTTGGCGCATTCCAGAATCATGGGTAAGAGCTGTTCGGGTCAGCGGCAAATAAAACATGTTCACCACTATCCCAGTTCCTCCCATCTCTTCTCTCAGGGTTGATGTGAACGCGGCAAGAGCTGCTTTGCTTGATACATAGGCTCCCATGTTCTTATGACCAGAGAAAGCAAGGAGAGAACCCATGTTGTGTACGATCCCGCCCTTCCCCTCCAACATATAAGGGAGAACGGCCCTGATCACATTCACCGCTCCCTTGAAATTTACATCGATCTCATCTTCGATGTTCATGTCGCGGCTAATTAGATCCGCATAGTGGACCACGGCAGCACCATTGACCAATATGTCAATGTGACCCCAGGTATCAACGATCATCCGAACGGCTTCCCCGATCTGATTCTCGCTCCTGACATCGCAATTAATGAACAATATATCATCTCCAAATGATCGGATCCATTCAACCTCCTCAATATCAAGGATTGCGACCTTGTACCCAGAGGCAAGAAGGGATCGGGCCATGGCTCCGCAGATCCCGCCACTTCCTCCAGTGATCGCTACGATCTTGTTTTCCATACTCACTCCTTAAACTGTTTTCTTCTCTATCACATACCAATCGTGCTTGCCCTCAATGAACTCCCCAATCCTCATCCTCTTCAATCTCCGAAGGTTGATGATATGTGCCTCTCCATGATTTCTCCAGAGGAAATCAAGCTTCTCGCAGCTCTCGAAATGACCGCATTCCCAGCAACCTCGAATGTCCTTCATCTGACAGCACTTGCGAATCTTGCATTGAGGAGAACCTCCACCTTCTCGGCAACCTTTCTTGCACCGGAGCTTGACCATGTCTTCTAGGACTTCGTAACAAGTTTCGTAGTCCGAAAAAACTCTCAAGAAGCCGCTTTCGGCGAGGACCTTGGCGGTCAGATCGAATCTCGACTGCCTAAACTCCTTCCTGAGGTCCCTTGCCAGATCCGTTATTACGTCGCTGTGGAAGAAGCAACCCCCGCAATGAAGGTCACCGTAAGCCACCGATGCACCTTCACTGCTAAAAGATTCATTCATCATTAAAACTCATTAGGTGGGAACGCTTATCCTACTATCGGTACAGAGAAGCACCTCGATGAACGAATGCTCCGATCGTCAATCACATCCAGACGGAGTTTGGAAGAAAATCCGTTTCGATGTTCGCCGTTCCGACATTCGTCGTTGGGAAAAGCTAATAGGCTTGGAATAACAATCGATGATTCAGGTGGTCTCATGACATCAAGAGAGAAACTAGACAAGAAGGACAAGGAACTTCTTCTAATATTATCAAACAACCCTGATTGGACCTATGAACAGATCGCCAAACAGCTTGGGATGACCAGTAGATCAGTTGGATATCGCATAGAGAGGCTAAGGGAGATGAGGGTGCTCCAGAAGGCCAACCTCATCTACTACGACCGGTTGGGAGATCTCATCTATGCCGCAATGGTCAAATTCTCCACCGGAACATCACATGATGACCAGGAAAAGGCATTGGGCTTCTTGAAGAACCACGAAGCCACCATCCAGGTCTTCACTGCGATAGGGGCCTTCAGCGCTATTATTCTATTTCATGCTGAGAGTCCAAAGGACGCGGAAAGGGTGGCGAGAGAGCTCGCCATTAAAAGGGATTGCTTCTGCGTTTATGAGATAGCGCAGATTACCGATATATATAGCATATACCGCCACTACTGGTGATTCCATAGAACGAGTGAAGGTCAGATTTCAACCCTCTGGAAGAACTGCTGATATCTTGAAAGGAGAAGAGGACCTGCTGGAAATTTCCAGAAGGGCAGGGATCGAACTCGATTCGGTTTGCGGGGGAAAGGGGACCTGCGGTCGCTGCCGCGTAATAATAAAGGGACTGGACAGTCCATTGACCGATGATGAGGAAAAACACCTTTCCAAGGCTGACATCTCAATGGGCATGAGACTTGCCTGCCGGGTGATTCCCCAGGAGGACCTCATCGTAGAGGTACCTACAGAATTCATCAGGGAAAGATCGGTAATCCTTGAGGAGTCCATTGCAGAGAGCAAGGTAGACCCTTGCGTGAGATCGGTCGTCCTGAGTGTGGCAAAGGCATCTCTGGAAAATCAGGTGGGAGATCTAGAAAGGATCATAGCCTCGTTTCCAGAACATGAGGAGAAGCCCTCTATTATTTCCATCGAATTATTGCGATCAATTCCCTCATTATTGAAAGCTGGAGAACCGATGAATGCTGTGACAAGAGGCAAAGAGATCCTGGACTTGAAACGCGAGGGTGACCGCGTCCTGGGTGTTGCGGTCGACATCGGTACCACCACGGTGGTCGCGTACTTGGTAGACCTTCCTACGGGTGAGGTGCTGGCCGTGAAATCTGCCATGAACCCCCAGATAGCCCATGGTGACGATGTCGTCTCAAGGATAACCTTCACCATGGCAAATGATAACGGCCTTCATGAGCTTCAACGGGAGATTATAGGTTGCCTCAACCAGCTCATAGAGAGCTGCACAGTCGAGGCTGGAGCCATACTTAGGGATATCCACGAAGTTGTGGTCGTCGGTAATACGGCGATGCACCACCTTTTCTTTGGTCTCAACCCCTCAAGCCTTGCCCTCTCGCCATACATTCCGGTCGTTGCTGGTTCCATTGAGGAGAGGGGCGTGAGCCTCGGAATCAATATGGGAAGGGGATACGTCTATTCATTGCCCAACATAGCGGGTTTCGTGGGCGCAGACCATGTCGGGGCCCTATTGGCCAGCCGCATATGGGAGAGGGAGCGTCCTACACTCGTCATAGACATAGGGACCAATGGGGAAATTTCCTTGGGCAACAAGGACGGCATAATCAGCGCCTCATGCGCAGCCGGACCCGCCTTCGAAGGCGCAAGCCTGAAATGCGGCATCAGAGGAGTTCCAGGAGCTATCGACCATCTCACCATCGATGATGATGTGCATTACTCGACCATTGGCGGATTATCCCCGAAGGGCATCTGTGGCTCCGGTGCGGTGGATGCGGTATGGGAGATGTTCAAGGCCGGGGTGATCGACCAATCTGGCAGGATAATCGAGGAGCTTGACATTCCTAGAATAAGGGTTATCGATGGGCAATCGGAATTCGTCATCGCCACTGGAGAAGAGTCGGCAATGGGTGAGCCGATCGTCATCACCCAGGACGATATTGTAAGCATCCAGTATGCCAAATCGGCCCTCTATGTGGGGGCGACGCTTCTAATGGACGAGTTGGATGTGTCTACTCAAGATATCGATAAGGTCTTCCTTGCAGGTGCCTTCGGCAATTACGTATCCATAGGGAGCACACGTAACATTGGGGTCATTCCAGAAATCCCGTTGGAAAGGATCGAGAGCATTGGTAACGCTGCAGGAGCGGGAGCGAAAATCGCCCTTCTAGACAAGGCTTGCCGGGAGAGGGCAAAGGAACTCTCTAAGTGGGTGAGATACCTTGAACTCGCAGCTCATCCAGAGTTCGAGGAGAGGTTCTACGAGGCCATGTTTATTCCTCACTTCGAACCTTCCCTTTTCCCTGAGGTAGAGGCTCTGATCAGCCAAACTCGGACGCTGTCGAATCCTGCTCTTGGCCGGAATTCAGGAAGGAAAATTAATTAGACATACAAGAACAAATGTCGGGCGGCAGTGGTTACTATGAAGGGATACACTGGGAAGTTCCTTAGATTAAATCTAACTGATCAGACTCAAGATGAAATACCCCTCAAGAAGAAGATAGCAAGAGAATACATCGGAGGTAAGGGTTTTGGAGCTCACCTTCTTCTAACTGAACTTAAAAATGGTGTGGACCCATTGTCTCCTGATAGCATCCTGGCTTTCATGACAGGACCGCTCACTGGGACGATGGCTCCCACCTCCAATAGGTATGGCGTGTTCTTCAAGTCACCCCTGACAGGCATCTGGGGAGAGTCCTATTCCGGAGGACATCTAGCCCCCCAGATGAAAAGAGCGGGCTACGATGGCATCATCATTTCAGGAAGGGCGAACTCACCCACCTTCATCTCAATTATCGATCGCAAGGTTCAATTCCACGATGCCAGCCATCTTTGGGGCATGAATACACGCGAGACCGAGGATGCCGTCATGGAGCAGCTTGGACAGCCGGATGCTAAAGTAATGACCATCGGTCCAGCCGGTGAGAACATGGTGAACTTTGCCTGCATATCCAACGATTACTTCAGACAGCTGGGGCGAGCTGGTGGAGGGGCCGTAATGGGATCCAAGAACCTGAAGGCGATCGCCATCAAAGGCACTAAGAAGGTGGGTCTTGCGGACGAAGAATCATTCGCGGCCAAGGTCAAAGAGATACTAGCCAAGATACCAAAGGATGGTCCTCTTACCGTGCAAGGAACGCCTGTGATGGTCAATGCCCAGAATGCCTTAGGGACCTTTCCTACCCACTATTGGCAAAAAGGCTTTTTCGATGCACACGAAACCATCAACGCTCAGACCATGCTTAAACTCATAGTTGACAAGAACAAGGCCTGTTGGAACTGCCCGGTGAGCTGCGGAAAGCTCTCCTCCGTCAAGGAAGGCGAGTTCAAGGGCACCGTGGTGGAAGGTCCAGAGTACGAGACCATCTTCGCCTTCGGAGGTCTTTGCGAGATAGCCGACATACGAGCCGTGACCAAAGCCAATGAGATCTGCGACCTGCTTGGACTGGATACGATCACCGCCGGGAATGTCGTGGGTTTTACCATGAGGGCTAATGAGCTTGATAGATTGGAACTAGGATTTCCCATAGACTTTGGTTCGGCTGAGGATACTTTCAAACTGCTTAGGATGATCTCTTACCGTGAGGGTATTGGAGACATCCTTGCCGATGGAGTGATGCGGGCTTCTGAGTTCCTGGACCTAGAGGACATAGCAGTTCACGTCAAGGGTCTTGAACCTCCGGGATATGATCCTCGTGGCTATAACGGAATGGCCCTTTCATATGGTGTCGGAGTGAGGGGGGCAGATCATCTTCGTTCATCTGTTTTCCTACCAGAAGGAAGAGGAGTCGTGGATAGATTCGCTGTCGAAGGCAAGGGGCGTTTCGTCAAGAGATCGGAGGACTTCCTTGCGATATTCGATTCGATGATATTATGCAATTTCGTTAGTGGGGCGTACAGCTGGGAGGACCTCACAGATCTTTACAAGTACGCCACTGGATTTGATGTGAACACTGACGAGCTGAAGCGGTGCGCTGAGAGGATCGTTAACATGGCTCGGACATTCAGCACGAGGGAGGGGATCTCAAGGAAGGATGATTACCTTCCAAACATCTTCTATGAAGTTCCATTCACCGAGGGTTCATCAAAGGCTCATGTCGTGGTGAAAGAAGATTACGACAGGATGCTAGACGAGTATTACAAGGCCAGAAACTGGTCCGAGGAAGGAATACCTCCCGAGGATTTGTGACCTTGCAAAGAACATATTGAAGATTCAAATCCAAAGAAAAGGGGGCTTGAAGGTGCAAGTCCCATTCCTCACATTGTTTTCTTTTATCAACAGCTGAGCAATTCCAAATGCTGAAGCTGAATGATCAAGTCAGTATATTAAAAAAAGGGGGGAGGGGGGGGTCAGCCCTGTTCCCTCAATCATTTGGATTTTTCCTTGAGCTGATCCTCAAGAAGGGCCATTGCCACATCTATCTGATCGCTAGTTACATTCAGCGCAGGTATGATGCGGATGCTACTGGGACCACAGAACAGGATGAGCAGCCCCTTCTTCATAGCGTCCATGCAGATGGCGTTACGGGTCTCTGGATCCGGTTCATTCGAGTTCTTGTCCTTAACGATCTCGATGGCAGTCATGAGGCCGATTCCTCTGACATCTCCTACGATCTCGTAGTTGTCCTTCAACTCGTTGAGCTGTTTGAGCAGATAGTCGCCCTGGGTCTTGGCGTTCTCCAGCATCTTCTCTTCTTTCATGGCCTTGATAGTGGCCAGGGAAGCTGCTGAGGTGACAAGGTTTCCAGCATAGGTCGTGGCTTGGGCTCCTGGCTGCTGAATATCATACTTCTCGTTGAGTATCACGGCACTCATAGGCATTCCTGAGGCGATGCCCTTGGCAGCCACAATGACATCAGGTACGATGTCAAAGTTCTCGATCGCGAACCATTTTCCAGTACGTCCAAAGCCTGCCTGGACCTCATCGGAGACCCATAGAATACCGTACTTCTCACAGATGTCCTTTAGTGTCCTGTGCCATCCTGGCGGAGGAACGATATAACCGCCCTCTCCCTGAATGGGCTCCACGAAGATCGAAGCTACTTCCTCGGGTGGAATGAACTTCTGCAGATACATCTCGTCGATTATCTTTGCGCAGTAACAGTCACAGTCTGGATACTCCATCTTGTATGGGCATCTGAAGCAGTATGCAAACGGTACATGCAGAACCCCCGGCATTTCAGGGAAGAACCCCTTGCGGTACGCGTTCCTGCTGGCTGTAAGGCTCATTGCGCCGATCGACTTGCCGTGGAATGCACCTATGAATGCTATCTCCCTTGGTCTCTGGGTGGCCCATCTGGCAACCTTGATGGCGCAGTCGATTGCCCCGGCTCCGCTGCAGTTAAAATAGGTCTTCTTAGTGAAATCGCCTGGTGCGATCTTGTCGATCTCCTCAGCCAGTTCACCCTCCAGGTTCTGCGAGAGCAGAATTCCCGGGAAGTGAATCAGTTTGGCCACTTGTTCTTGAACAGCCTTCACCACGGCGGGATGACAGTGCCCGGTATTGGTAACAGCTATTCCAGATTGGAAATCAAGATAAACGTTGTCGTCCACATCCTGGATATACACGCCCTGACCCTTCTTGGCCACAACCGGCATCACCTTGTTGGTGGTTGCCATGTACTTCTTATCCCTTTCGAGGATCTTCTTGGCATTAGGACCAGGGGGTTCAACTTTGATGTCTATTCCCTTGAGTTCATCATTTGTCACGGAACTCCCCCTTTCAATCACTTTTACTATGATACTGGTTCTAAATCCTTCCCTTCAGAAAGACCGAATTCGACTGTCATTTCTGAAAAAAATTTTAGAAAAAGGAGGGTTTGTCCCTCCTTTTAAAGGTTGTTCACTTCTCGTAGACTATCTCGCCGCCAACCATTGTCCACAGGGCACTGATGTCCTTGATGGCATCCGGTTCCACTGCGAAGGGGTCATCCGAGATCATTACCAGGTCGGCAAATTTGCCCACCTCGATGCTCCCCTTGACATCCTCCTCACCAGTGGCATACGCTCCCTCGATGGTAACCATCTTGAACGCGGTCTCCACAGAGAGCTTCTGGTCAGGTCTCCATCCATCGGGCGGATTCCCATCCGGATCCTTCCTGGTCACGGCAGCATAGACGTTCATGAGCGGGTTCATGGTCTCGATGGGCGCGTCGGTACCAGAGGCCATGTGGATTCCCGCGTCATCCAGCCGCTTCCAGGCGTGAGAGTACTGCACCCTCTCGGGCCCTACAAGCCTTGGTGCCCAGTACTGGCCCTTCATGCCGAAAACGGGCTGTATGGACGCGACTATGGCAAGATCCTTGTACTTCTTTATGAGGTCTTCTCCAAGGATCAAGCAGTGGCTGATCTTGTACCTGGGGTCGACTGGATGAAGCTCTTCATCGACCTTCTTGAAAACATCGAGGACGACCTCGTTGGCCCCGTCGCCCAAAGCGTGAATGTCTACCCGGATACCGTTCTTGTAGGCCTTGTATACGATCTCCTTCAAGAACTCCGGGGTGTGCCTCATGATACCTTTGGTGCTTGGATCATCAGCGTATGGTTCTCTCAGGGCTCCAGTCCTGCTACTAAGTGAGCCGTCCAGGATGAGCTTGATGCCGTTGAAACGGACCTTATTGTTGCCGAAACCGCTCTCGATACCGAGGTTCACCAGCTCGTCGAGAAGTTCGAATGCGATCTGGAAGTTCACCCTCGGAGGTAGCTTTCCCTCACGATCCAGTTGCTGGTATGCCTTGACCTGAGCGTCACCAACGAGAACATCCATTATGGAGGTTAGGCCCCAGGTTACGGCATCATCAACGGCCAGTTTCAGTGCATCCTTGCTCTGCTCAAAGGTGAAGAGACCAGCGCCTGTCTCCAGGAAGCCTGGCGCGATGAGATTGATGGAATTCTCCAGAAGAACACCGGTCGGCTCCCCCTTCTCATTCTTAACGATCTCTCCACCCGGCGGAGCTGGTGTGTTTTTCGTTATTCCCTTCTCCTTCATAAGAGCCGTGTTAATGAGATAGATGTGCGCGTTGTAATGTATTAGGAAACATGGGTTGTCAGGAGCTACCTCATCAACCTCCCACCTTGTCGGGAAGCGCTTCTCCTCCATGTTCTCCTGGTTCCAGCCGAAGCCGAGGATCATCTTTCCCTTGGGAGTCTCCTTGACCTTCTCCTTCACCCTCTCCAGGAATTCGGGGATGCTTTTCACGTCCATGAGTTTCACGCCGCCTGCGAAGTGTCCGTAGAGTAAGGGGTGCATGTGAGAGTCACAGAATCCTGGGACTACCGGCTTACCCCCTGCATCGATGATCTTCGTATGTTTGCAGGTCGACTTCTTTATCTCGTCATTAGTGCCCACAGCGGCGATCTTGTCACCGATGATCCCCACCGCCTCAGCACGACTCATCCTGCTGTCGACGGTGATGACATTGGCGTTGATCACTGCCACGTCCAATCCTAATTCACACATTTTACTCACCTCAACCTTTCCAAACGCCGTACTTATGGGCCGCCTTCACGGACACACTTATCCGATCGAAGGAATTCTGAGGAGAAATCTCGCATCCAGGAGCAAGGATGAATCCTGTCCCATCAGCAAATCCATTCTCAATGGCGTCCTTGGTTTGGATTTCTATCTCCTCTTCAGTTCCGTAGAGGAGTTCATTGGTCTGATCAAGACCTCCGACTAGGCACACCCTGGTCCCATAAGCCTCCTTAGATTCTGCGATGTTCAGGTTGCTACCTCTGTCCCACCAGTTGATCCCATTGGCATTTGGGTAGTCAGCCAGCAGCTCGAACATTGGCTCGACACCACATACATGGAGTATGTTCTTTCCATCCTGCTTCTTGAGGGCCTTCAGAACCTTGTGGTCATAATGGGCTCCAAATTCTCGATATTGATCGATGGTTGTGATCTCCGCGCTAGCTCGAGTCGGTGCGAACAGTGCGCCATCGGCGCCCGCGGCTATGATCTCGTCAATGTATGCTATCGTTGTCTCTGTAATGGTCTTGAGTCCTTTGTGAAGCAGATCTGGATAGAGCAGGATGTCGATCATAACCTCTTCCATGGCCCTCACATGAGTTGCGGAGGTCAAAGGACAGGGGACATAGGGCATAATGGAGATTCCTGGAAGTTCTTTCCGGATGTACTTGACGGCGTCTATGGTGACATGCATCCTTCCATCCTTAAGGGGGTCAATGACCTCCATTGTCTCCCACTGCTCTGGCTCTAGTATTGAGAACTCACCGAGCATTGGCGTAAGTCCTTCCTTGTACAGCATCTTGACTCCCCATCCCTCAGCCATCTGACCCACATCTGAAGTTGGGTGGAGAAGATCTATTCCAGTGGCCTTCTGGAAGGCCACCTGGCCTTTGCCCATCTTCTCGCCATCTGCTGAGTATTCCTGGGTGCTGTAACCCCCGGCCTTTGCACCTATTGTCCAGCCCATTGCCGAGACTGGGACACGATCCATAGACTCATGGTTAAGTGCGGCATGTACCCTCTCAAGAGAGCTCATTTCGTTTGACATGGGATAGATTCCCCTGATTATGCGGCCCTATCTTCCTTCGAGGCCAGGTAGGAAGTCTCTCCTTTCTTGAGGGTCTGGGCGGTCTTGACGGCCAAGATGGCGTCACTTGCATAGCCCTCTGCACCGATCTTCTTGGCGAAGGTGGTGGTTATTGGAGCCCCTCCAACCATGTACTTCACGTCGGGCCTGAGGCCCGCTGCTTCCATCTTCTCGCGGATCAGCTGCAGTTCTGGCATGGTTGCGGTGAGGAGGGTACCTGCACCCACTATGTCCGCTCCGATCTCCTTCGCGGCCTCGATGAACTTGTCGAGGGGGACGTCCTTTCCGAGGTCCTTGACCTGGAAACCATATACCTGCAGCATTCCCACTACGAGATTCTTTCCAATATCGTGAATGTCGTTCTGAACTACGCCCATTACTACCTTTCCGGATTCGGCCACTGTGTCCTTCACATATGGTTCGAGAATCTTCTTGAACGAATGGGTGGCCAATATCAGTTGAGGAAGGGCAATAACCCTTTCCCTGTACTGGTGACCCACGAAGTTCATGGCCTCGATAAGGACTATCCCGATCTCGGTGCTCTTCACTCCTGCATCATAGAGATCCGTTCCCAACTGAACAGCCTCCTTGGCCTTACCGTTGACTACTGTATCGTAGATACTCTTCTTCTGAGATTCATCCATTCGGTTTACCTCCTTGAATCATGATTATGAGTAGCCCATACTCCCCGTAATAAAAGGAAAAGATTTGAGAATGGAACTGTGTCCAATTCTCAGTATTTGCCGTATTTCTTTGCGGCCTTGAAGTATGCCTTCATGTTGTCCCATGGAGTCAATGGCGAAACTTCACAGCCGGGTGCGAGTATCAGACCGCTTCCTTCCATGGCGATCTCGCATGCGTCCTTGACCTCGGCCTCGATTGCCGCTGGCGATTCCATTAGGGTGTTGGTGTGGTCAATACCGGCCATCAGGCATAGATGATCACCCCATCCCTCTTTTGCCTCCTTCAGGTTGGGTGTGGCTCCGCGGTCCCACCAGGAAATTCCCTTGACATTGCTGTATTTCTTCGCCCACTCGCTGATGAGGTCGAACATTGGCTCGACCCCGCAGATGTGGGGGAAGTGGATAGCGCCTGGTGTTTTCCTGTAGACATACTCATCCGACGGAGCTCCGAACTCCTTGTACTGATCCACTGTGGTGATCTCCTTCGAAGCCCTTGTTGTCAGATAACCCGTGTAGAATGCACCACTGTCAATGCAGGCATTGATAAAGTCTGCTATGGTCTGCTCGATCGTCGCGAGACCTTTCTTGAGCGCCTCTGGTTCGGTCATCATGTGAACCAGTGTGTCCTCCATCGAGGCGACGTGAGTTGTCGTCGTCATTGGACTCGGAAGGGAGACACCGACTGGGACCTTGTCGCCGTACTTGTCCGTCACGATGCGGCAAGCATCCAGGTATAGATGCATCCGTCCATCCTTCTTTGGGTCAAGTACTTCGAGCTTCTCCCAATCTTCAGGTTCTTTCACCGGGAACTCTCCGAGGGCCATGTGTATGTTGGGCTCATCCGGCATCTTCATCTTGACACCCCAGCCCTGCACAATTAGTCCCATGTCAGAGAGGCAGTATATCGTATCACCACCGCACTCCTCATAGAATGCGATATGCGCCTTAGCCATATTCTCGCCACTCATCCCAAAATCGGGAACCGTCATGCCTGGCACGAAGTTGACCTCAAAGATCCCTCCGAAAAGGCTTGCCGGTACGTAATCCGGTGTTTCGAGATTGGCGGCTGCTTCAAATCTTTGCATTGGAGTCATTTCTTCAGACACCAAAAAACCCCCTTGGTACGTTAGACTTTGTCACTCATTCATTCATATACTTTTTCTTCATAAATCAAGGTGAACTGCGGTTTCAACGAAGCCAGGGAATATAGAAACGGAAACAATAAAAAATGGGGAAGGAGGGGTCAACCGAGGATTATTCGCGCGTCGGCGACCCTGACCTCAGTCGAGTTACCGAAGATGGGGTTAAGATCCATCTCCATAATGTCCTGAAGGTCAGTGAGGAGGGTAGAGATGGAGATTAGGACCCGCTTCAGGTCCTCGATATTGACTCCCTCCATTCCCCTGAATCCACGTATAAGCTTGCTTCCCTTGAGTTCCAACAGCATCTCCTCGATATCGATCTCCTCAAGGGGTACGATGCGGTAGGAGACGTCCTTGAACACCTCAACAAAGATACCTCCCAGACCGAGCATTAGAATTGGACCGAACTGAGGATCCTTAGTGGAGCCTACAATGATCTCCAGGCCTTTCAGCATCTTGGAGACCAGGATGCCCGATATCTCAACGCCTTCGTGACCCAAGGCATTCTCCATGAGCTTGGAGTAGGCTTCATTGACCTCTTTGGAGGAGGATAGGTTTATCATCACAGCTCCGAACTCCGTCTTATGAACGATCTGGGGGGAGACCACCTTCAAGACCACTGGATAGCCGATTCGATCGGCCGCCTCAATGGCCTCTTGAACTGAATCACAGAGTGCCCATGGTGCCACCGGGATACCATAATCCTCCAGGATCGCGTAGGCTTCGGGTTCGGTAACGAAAGACCTTCCCTCGTCCTTTGCCTTGGCTATGATCTCAGCGGCCCTTGACATCAATCTTCACCTCCTGGTCTTACGCCCCTGGACCTCAGGAACCGAGTGTATTGAGCGATTGAACCAATGGCACGAGCCGTCCTCTCGGGCCAATCGAAGCAGGGAATCCTCTTCTCCTGAAGAATGTCCATGTTTCCAAGGGCGTTCTTGGTGGCAACCCAGCAGACATAGGTGGGTTTTCTCATGCCCTCCGACAGGCAGTCGTTCACGGTGTCGGTAACGGCCTGACATACCTCTGGCATTAAGGCAGCCCTCTGCAGAAGAATGGGGACTATGATGTCCACATCCTCGGACTCATAGAGTATCCTGATGCATTTTGAATATAATTCCACGAACTTCGGCCATACCGGCGTCATGTCGATGGGATTCCTAGCACTTGCATATTGTGGAATTAGCGAGGCGATCTCTTCCCTGATATCGGGGGACAGCTCCGGTACTATCAATCCATTCTCCTCGCAGAGATCGACCAGTTCCACACCGGTCCCTCCCGAATTGGTTATTATCCCCACCCGGTTGCCCTTCGGAAGGGGCTGCCAGTCCAGTCCTTTGGCGATATTAACCATATCCATGCCGTTGCGGGCAAAGATTATGCCACTCTGCTTGAAGGCAGCCTCGTATGCGGTGAAGGAACCGGCCATTGCGGCGGTGTGGGAGGCTGCCGCTCTTGCCGCTCCAGCGGTTCGACCAGTCTTGGTGGCCACTATCGGTTTCTTGAGGCTCACTTTCTTGGCGACCTCAAGGAACTCTTTACCACGATCTACGGACTCGAGGAATAGACAGATCACATTGGTCTCCTCGTCGTCACCGAAGTAGTCCAGGACCTCGAAGTCATCTATTCCAGCCTTGTTGCCATGGGCCATGATCTTGGCGAACTTCATATGGTGGTCCATAGCAAAAGTGAATATGGCCATCCCGTAAGCACCTGATTGTGTGAGGAATGATATATCCCCCCCCTTGGGCGGCGTACCGATACCCATGGAGGCGTTCAGCCCAATGTTACAGTTGTAGATCCCAAAGCAGTTTGGACCCACCACTTTAATGCCCGTCTTTCGGGCAGACTCCATCATCTTGTCCTGAAGAGCCTTTCCTTCAGGCCCCGCCTCACTGAACCCGGCGGTTATCACCACTGCGGATTTCGCCCCTACTTCAGAAAGATCCTCCATGACCGATGGCACGACAGGGGCAGGTACAACGATTACCGCCAGGTCTATGGGACCTGGGATGGATTTGATGTCAGGAAATGCTTTCACACCCTCTACCTCTTCATCCTTGGGATTGACCATGAAGATTGTGCCCTGGTAACCGTCGACCAGGTTCTTGGCGAATACATTTCCCATCTTACCCTTCTTGCCCGAAGCGCCCACTAGGGCTACAGACTTTGGATTGAAGATGGCGTCTATTCTCTCGTGCTCCAATCCACTCACCCCTCTCATATCAGAGTTCGAACTTGCGCTCAAGCTCATTCTTGGGATGCTCCCTCTTCCTCACATTAAGAGGATCGATCCTCCGGATTATCTCCACATCCTCAATGGTGGGCAAATCCATGACCCTGACATCCTTATGGATAATGGGCTCGAACTCTGTGCTCTCTATTACGTCATCCACCGTCGTATCTGGATATAGATAACGGAGTCTCATGATCTTGCTCTCTGGATCGAAGTCGAACACACATAACTCGGTAACCACCCAGTCAGGTCCATTACCAACAAGATCCAGATCCTCCCTTCTACCCTGTGGGGTGACATGCCCCACATTAGTGACGAAGTCGCATTTGTCAACAAGAGTGTAGAACTTCTTGTCCTTGCGCTTCTGTACCCTGTGGCGGGTCGTCCATATTGTGTAGTTGATGCAATCTCCAGAGAGGTTGCATCCACCCGCACCTCCAGGAAGCTTGACCTTGATGTTGTCTGGAGACCCGATAAGGCTCACATTCTGATTGCCATACTTATCGATCTGTGCACCGGAGAAGAAAGAACGATCGAGTTCACCCCTTTGGGCCAGGTCGAAAAGTTTATCAACGCTTATGATCGCAGTCCTGTCTTGTATCATGGTCCAGTCGTTAGTGGTTGTGGGCATGAAAGGAGGGTTCGGATCAATGGCGCTAGATACCCCCCCGAAATAGACCATGTTCTTGGCGTGAGTCAGCTTCGAGAAGTACATCGCTACCATGGGTATAGGCGATGATACGCCATGGAACACCATGGTGTGATCCTCTATGCCCTTCGCGATGTTGTACACGAAGAGTTCATCCAACCCGGCTTCGAAAACATCACTCATAGGTAAACAACTCCATCCAACGCTCCTTGCTCTCCTTCCAGGAGGCAAGTCTGGCGAATCTCTCCTCTCCTATCAATTTCACATATTCTTCGTGGCTCTTGACCCCGTAGACATACTTGTCCAGATACTTCTCCTTAAACGCCTCCGGGCCTTCCCTGGATGCCTTCATGTAATTGGAGATGTACTCCCTGTCGTAGGCGTAGTGAGGATAGCAGCTAGTGGGATGTGCTCCGTATGGAAGCTCGACCACTGCCGTGGTCTCGTAGTAAGGTACGTTGGGGCCTATCTTCTTCATCTCCTCCTCCGACACCACCTTTTCTGCAGTCACAATGACCTTGTTCGCAGCACGAAGGAATAACACATCCGCTACATATGGAGGAAGGACCTTCAGATTGCCACGAGGATCAGCCACGTCAACATGTATGATTGCCACTTCGGGAGTCAATGCAGGCGCCAAAACGATCTTCTTCCCGGTGAAAGGATCATCGATTACCTTATACTCGGGATGCATGAACAGCTCGTCGCTTCCCTTGATACTCCGCAATGGAATGAATGGTATTCCAAATGAGCCAGCTCTCAATTGATTGATCAGTGTATTGCAGCAGCTTTCCCGAACCTTCACTTTTCCTGATTCACAGGCCCTTCTGTAGTTAAGTGCTAGGCCAAAGTCCTGCTCGAAACTCACATGAGTCTCTTCGACAGCACCCGCGATTCCGCCTCCGCAGCAGAGATCGACATCGAATCCGTGGGCTGTTCCCACCAAGTGAAGATCGCGTTTGCCCTGTCTGATCATCTCCATGATCAGCCCGATGGGTTCTCTGAGGCATAGGCCACCTCCAATGGCGACCATGTCCCCATCGTTCACCATCGCTGCAGCCTCCTTCAATGTAGTCAGTTTATCTGTCTGAGTGAAAACTCCCATATATTATCAACTCCGGAGCCGCGATATAATATTCCAGTGAAAAGAACCGATTAAATAGGTTTGCTTCATGTATTACAGATGCGGAGGGTAATTTAGCAAATGATATCCTGAAGTGATATATCTGGCCATCCTCTTCATTGTATATCAACGCCGTTTAATGACCCATTTGGGGAGATTTTTCACCTCTACAACGATTCTCAAATAATTCTCAAATAATATCGAACTCCCACAATCTACTTCTCACTTCCCGAACCTTATTTCCCTTTATATAAAATGTATTTAAAACCTTCATCTCTGTGACCCCTTTTTAATGCGAAATATGAAATTCATTTTTAAATGAACCGGTATTATTCATATTCATAGTAAGGGATATAGTCAATTCGAAACCCTATTATATTCGGATTTCGTATGAAGGCTTTGAGGATGGAATGCGATCCACATCGAAGGGGTAATGCGCTCATGACGAACGGAGAGAATAGAATCCTGATAATAGGTGGCGGCATCTCTGGCATCTCCGCCGCTTTGGACCTGGCGAACCAGGGACACGAAGTGATATTGGTGGAGCGAGATTCCACAATCGGAGGACACATGGCCAGATTGGATAAGACTTTTCCAACCCTGGACTGTGCGATATGCATCCTTTCTCCGAAGATGGTCGAGGTATCCAGAAACCCCCGTATCAAATTGCTCACTTGCTCAGAGGTGATAGATGTCAAAGAGATTGACGGGAGGTTCACGGTGACTGTAGAGAGAAAGCCGAGGTACGTCGATGAGTCCAAGTGTACTGGATGTGGCATCTGCATGGAATCGTGCCCATCAACAAAGATACCCAATGAATTCAATGAGGAGATGGACTTTCGAGCAGCCATATGGATTCCATTTCCTCAGGCGGTCCCCAGGATCGCAACTATCGACCCAGAGCATTGTTTGAAACTAAGAGAGGGCAAATGTGGAGTCTGTCAGAAGAAGTGTCCTGTTGGGGCAATTGATTATAACATGCGAGGTGAGAAAGAGGAAATTCAAGTCTCCTCAATCTTGATTGCCACTGGATTCGAACCGCTAGAACCAGTGGATCTTCAGCGTTATGGATACTGGGACAATGACAACGTTATCACTGCCATTCAACTCGAGAGGATGCTGAACGCCTCTGGACCGACAAAGGGGCATGTGTTGAGGCCATCGGATGGGGTTCCGCCCAAGAAGATTGCTTTCGTTCTATGTGCTGGTTCAAGGGACGTGAAATGCAAGGAATACTGCTCCAAGATATGCTGCATGTACTCAGCAAAGGATGCAATGCTTGTTCTTGAGCATGAACCAGAATCCGAGGTAACCATTTTCTATAATGATTTGAGAGCGATAGGAAACGGGGGCGAGGAATTCCTTGATAGAGCTGCACGCACCCCTGGAGTACGTTATTTGCGAGGGCTCCCAGCGCAGGTTCAGGGAGATGATTTTGGGAACCTGAGCGTGAGGTATCATGACATCGAACGGGCGTTGGCCGTGGATGGGAGTTACGACATGGTGGTACTCTTCACTCCAATACTACCAAGGAGTGGAATGAGAAAACTGGCCGAGATTCTTGATATCGAGTTGGATGAGCAGGGATTCGTCTATACTGGTCCGGAGAACAATGTGCAATCATCCAGGGAGGGGATATTCGTATGCGGTTGTGCCAAAGGGCCAGAGGACATTCCTACCTCCGTAACAGAGGGGATAGCCGCAGCCGCCTGCGCCGCTGGTAGAAGCGAGGTGGAATTCAATGATAAACCGGCGGAGATCGTCGAGATTCCAGTCTCGGTCGATGATCATCCAAGGATTGGAGTCTATATATGCAGTTGTGGAAGTAATATTGGAGGAGTTGTGGACGTGGAGGAGGTGGCATCCTATGCTTCCTCTCTCGACGGTGTGGTCTATTCAGAACGCTTCATGTATACCTGCTCGGAGGATACGCAGAAGGAGATACAGGATAATATTGTGGAGAAGGGACTGAACCGCATACTGATCGCTGCATGCTCTCCTAGGAGTCATTTGAACCTCTTCAGGGAGACGGCCCATGCTGCAGGACTCAATCCCAACCTTGTGGGCCTCGTGAGTTTGAGAGAAATGGACAGCTGGGTTCACATGGGTGAGCCGGAAAAGGCAACAGAGAAGGCGAAGACCATCGTTCGAATGGGTGTTGCCAATATGCGTCATGCCCGACCCATGATGGAGATCGAGCAGAAAGTTACGCCCGTTGCTCTGGTCATGGGGGGAGGTGTGGCCGGAATGTCCAGCGCCCTTGCGATCGCCCAGTCTGGATTCCAGGTGACCATATTAGAAAAGGACCGTGACCTGGGTGGTTCAACATTGAGAAGAATGACCAGGGGAAATCAGGATCTTGATCCTCGGAAACTGGTCGAATCGCTGAAAGAGAGAGTTAACTCGGATCAGAGAATCAAGGTCCTCACTTCTACAATTCCCATTGGAGTGAAAGGCTCGATAGGCAACTTCGTAGTGGAAATTAGGAGCACCCTGGACAAGAACACACCGAACCTCGAACGAAGATTGGAACGAGCAGGCGTAATAATTGTTGCTACTGGCGCAAAGGACCTTGAGATGAAAGGTTACTTGGAATACGGCAAGGATGAAAGGATCGTCTCCCAGGCGGAGTTCGAGAAATTGATATCTGAGCGAAGGACAGAATTGAAGACGGTCATCCAGGTACTCTGTGTTGGCGCCAGAGAGAAAGGTAGGGAGTACTGTGCTCTCAACTGCTGTGAGACTGCGATGAAGGACTTGATAGAGCTAAAGGCCATCAATCAAGATGTTGAGGTTTACGTCCTCTATCGCGACATCCGTACCTCTGGCTTGTTGGAGAAGCTATACAAACAGGCTTCCGAGGCAGGAATACGGTTCATAAGGTATGATCCTGAATTCCCCCCCAGAGTAGATAGGAACGATTCACTGGAGATCACAGTCAGGGATCAGAGTCTTGACATCACACTGAGAATCGAATCCGACATTCTTGTGCTGTCCCAACCACTGATTCCAAACCTTGATAACAAGCAGCTCTCCGAGATCATGAAGATCCCCCTTTCTCAGAACGGCTTCTTCCTTGAAGCCCATCCCAAGCTGAGGCCGGTGGACTCCTTCACCGAAGGAATATTCCTGGCAGGAACCGCTCAGGGACCAAAGGGAATAAAGGAGTCGATGTCCCAGGGCCTGGCTGCTGCCAGCAGAGCGCTCGTACCTCTATTGCAGGGTAGAGTGATACAGGAGCCAACGGTGGCCATGGTAGAACAGGACCTCTGTACGGGATGTGCGAGATGTGTTGAAGCCTGTCCATTTGGCGCTATGGGAATGAAGGTCGCGAATTACCAAGTGACTGCGGAGGTTGACACCATGCTTTGCAAGGGATGTGGCAAGTGTGTGGTTGCCTGTCCTTCCAGAGCGGTGTCCCTTTTCGGATTCACCTGCGATCAGATGCTTTCGCAGATCGACGAGGTTCTTGCCGAAAGAGAGGGTGATGAGCCAAGGGCCGTCGCGTTCCTGTGCAACTGGTGCGCGTATGCGGGTGCGGACAATGCGGGTGTGAGCCGCTTCCAATACCCCACGAATGTTTTCCCTATCCGAGTCATGTGCTCGGGAAGAGTCGATCCGCTCCACGTGCTTTATGCGCTGCTCAGTGGAGCTGATGGTGTGTTCATTGGAGGATGTCATCTCGGTGACTGTCATTATGTCTCAGGAAATGAGTTGATGAAGGCCAGGATCGAGCGCCTGATCTCGATGGTTGAGGATTTCGGACTGGAGCCAGAGAGAATACGGGTGGAATGGGTATCAGCCTCAGAAGGCAAGAAGTTTGCCGAGGTCATCACCGATTTCGTGGAGGATCTCAAGCGTTTGGGACCCAGTCCTCTGCGACCACTCGATGAAGAAGAGGTCAAAGAGGAGAAGGGGGTGGTGTGATGTCCCAGCAGCTTGAGCGTTACGTTTGGGAGCTGGAGAAGTGCTCGGGATGCGGTGCCTGCGTTGCTTGCTGCTCCAAGGGGGTCCTGCATTTCGAGAAGGACCATGAGCACCCTATCCACAGGGAGATCGACAGAAACCTGGGTTTGACCAACAGGAGGATAGATACCTGCACCCGTTGTGAAGCCTATTGCGAGAAGGTCTGTCCACGTCTGAACAGGATTGACGGAGGAGACATCATCTCGGTCGTCTCCGCACGGACAAGCCTCACATCCGAGAGAAGCAAGTTCGGCGACCTGCTCAGCGATGTCATAAACCAGATGTTGATAAGTGCTCTGGAGGGTGATTTCATTGATGGGGCGATTATCCACGATGTCGATCGGTGGCCATGGGCTACCTTTTCCCGAATCGTGACCACATCAGAAGAGATCTATGCAAGCGCTGGTCACCAGTTGATCTGGTCACCCACACTTGTGAGTCTGGACGAGGCCATACACGAGCGAGGGTTAAGGCGAGTCGCCATAGTGGGGGCCCCCTGTGTGATGTCAGCGGCGAGACTCATAATGGCATCCGAAGACAGAGCCTTGAAGGCATATAAGGATTCGATCAGATTTCTCATAGGTAGATTTTGTGAGGGAATGGTCAACGGGGCAATAGTGCAGAAGATGATGGAAGGTGAGATGGGAGTAGCCCCTCGAAGCATGGCAAGGATGGACCGTTCCAAGGACGATCGCTCCCTTACCATAACGAAATATGATGGGAATGTCAAGGAGATATCCCTTGCCAACGTCCAGAAGTTCCTCAGAAAGGGATGCGCCCGCTGTACAGATTACCTGGCAGTTAGTTCGGACACATCCATTGGCTACGCGGGATCAAGACATGGATACTGCACCATAGTCACATGGAATCAGGAGGGGGAAACCCTTCTTCGCATGAGTGAGGTAACTGGCCACATTGAGATTACCAGAAATGTAGATACCGCTTTGCTGATGGACTTAAAACGGTCTAAAGAGAAGAGACGAAGAGCGCAAGAACATGATGATGTACTTCTAGCGATGCTTCAGGCTCTTGACGATCAAACGAGTGCCACGGATGCAATTAGACGCTACCGGAACCTGAACAAGGAGGTGTCTCAATGAGCAGATCTCTGGATGCCGCGAACATGGATATGGCGACTCTCAACAAAGAACTTAGAAATTTGGCTCAAGGAGAAGAGGTTTCCATTCGAAACGCCTCCAATATCGACGGACTAGGCGCCGGGTTAAGAAAGGGGCATGTACGAATCGAAGGGAACGCGGGCGATTACTGCGCAATGGTCAACTCGGGGGCGAATTTCGAGATCGAAGGTGATTGCGGGAGATTCCTTGGCGACGGAATGACCTCTGGAAGCCTGATCGTGAACGGGAATGCTGGTGAAGGAGCGGGAGAGTACTGCTATGGAGGAAGCATCAGTATCAAGGGGAATGCAGGTAAATTCATGGGTACCATGAACAAGGGCGCCTCGATCTTGGTAACGGGAGATGTGGGGGACGATACAGCCACCTACATGCTTGCTGGGGAGATCATCATTCTGGGTGACGCCGGGAAGCATCTGGGAAATTTCCTGATCGGTGGGACAATATACATCCTGGGTAATGTCGAAAGCTTTGGCAACAACACCAAGCTGGATAAGCTCAGATCCGATGATGTCGATCATCTGGGAAGGGTGATAAAGCAGGTGGGAATAAGGGAAGCCCCACGCCAATTCAGCAAGATTGTACCCGAATCATCCAAACCATTCTACAAGAAAGACAGGGATGAGAAAGAGGTGAGATGAATGGCAAGCGTTGGCAACTACTGGATTAGCGTGGACAAGGATCGATGCAGAAGTTGGCAGCAACCCTGGAAATGTGGGGCTTGCATAGACAGCTGCGAACATGGAGTCTTTCAAAGAGACGAAGAGGGAAGAGTCTACGTTGCGAACGAATTGGCTTGCGTCGGATGCCGCATATGTACAGAGATGGCCTGTCCTAATAACTGCATATATGTCCGTTCAGCAGTGCCCGAGAATATTTCAAAGGGAATCTGGACGACTGCCACAGTCGAGGAGATTCACCAAAAGGCAATCACCGGTGAGTATAGGCTCAGAGGATTCGGGACGATGAACGAGATGCCACACTTCGATGGAATAGTGGTCATCCCCTCCCAGCTTGCTTCAGAGCCCCCCCGTGACAAGTACAGAGAGAAATTCGATATGAGCCTGACTATTGGTGAGGATACCTGTGAGAGGCCGTTGAGGCTCAGCATGCCCTTCGTAATCGCGGCAATGTCCTACGGAGCCATATCCAAAGAGGGGAAGATGGCTTTCTCAGCCGCAGCAGCTCGATTGGGAATCGTGACCAATACAGGCGAGGGCGGAATGTTCCCAGGGGAATCGGCTTACGCTCACGGTTTCGAAGGATCCACCGGTCAGAAGAAAGGCGTCAAGCGATGGAATCCGGGTGGATATCTGACTGTCCAGTGGTCTACTGGCAGATGGGGAGTATCACTTGATTACCTCTTAGAGGCAGATGCCGTTGAGATAAAGGCTGGGCAGGGAGCCAAACCAGGTATGGGCGGGCACCTCCTAGGGAGCAAGGTCACCACGGACATAGCCGCTGTAAGAGGGATACCAGTAGGAACTGATGCCCTTTCCCCCTGCAGACATTACGATATGCAGTTGAAGGGAGATCTTCAGACTCATGTGGAGATCCTCAGGGATGTCACGGAATATCAGAAACCTATATTGATTAAGTTGGGACCAAGCAGACCTTACGAGGACACTCGGATCGCCGTCGAAGCTGGAGTGGATGCCATTTCCATTGACGGCATGGCAGGCGGAACTGGTGCCTCCCCTGAGGTAGTGACCCAAACTGCTGGGATTCCAACCATAGCCTGCATAAGGCAAGCGGCTAGAGCCCTCGATGAGATGGGGGTCAAGGGAAAAGTCAAGCTAATAGCAATGGGTGGAATACGCAATGGAGCAGATGCCTACAAGGCAATAGCCATGGGGGCTGACGCCGTGGGAATGGGCGCTGCACTGGAAATAGCCATGGGATGCAGGGTGTGCATGTCGTGTCACCGAGGTGCATGCCACTACGGAATCGCAACCCAAAAGGAAGAGTTCCGCAGTTGCTTGAATGTTGATGTGGCTTCCAGAAGGCTTGAGAATTTCATAAGGGCATGCGCCGAGGAACTAAAGATACTGGCCATGCTTTCCGGGCACGATAGCATCCGAACATTATCCATCGATGACCTGAGAGCCGTGGACCTGAATACGGCAGCCCTTGCCGGTGTGAAGCTCGCGGGATTGGACGATTACTTTCCCAGTGAATGGAAAGAGATCTCCTGAAGGTGAACCGATCGCGACATCATTCAATAAGGGCTGTCTTCATCCCTAAGAATGGGAATATCCGAGAGATCCATGTCTACCTCCATGCAGCCAAGATAATGTCCATCATCATCTCTCAATGCAATGTACTGGGTCATGAATCTTCTTAATTTCCCATTTTTCTCGATGTCCTTGACCACACGGGTCGAGTCGCATTTTCCTTCTTTCATTTCACTGAGAAGATTCTCCAGGATACCCATGCTCTTTACGGAATGGCATTCCCGAATATCGGTACCCATGACCTCATCCTTGATCTTGAAGAGTTTCCGATCCTTGATGGTCCAAGCGATCACTTTGTCATCCCGATCGATGATGGTGATGTCGAGAGGCAGGCTTTCCAGCAAGCAATCGATCATCAGAGGGGAAAGCGGACTCTGAGTCCTCATAGGGAATGAATTCCATCCGCTGGATAAATAATGTATGGACCATCGTGCCATCAATCGATCATCCCGTCTCATCGAGGGTCACTCTGGACCACCATCAGCTTACAAGCCGATTGTTGGTAGAACGTTCTATCACATGTTCTGAATAACAAGAGGCTCCAGATCCTCGGTCAGCTCCAAATCGAAGACCCGTGAGTAGAAGTACAGTTCGGCTTCCAAGGACCTTATGATATTCTCCGCCCGTCTGAAACCATGCTGCTCCCCCTCGAATGCAAGATATGCTACGGGAATACCGTTCCCTCGAAGAGCGTCGACCATCATCTCGGCCTGGTCTGGTGGAACAACCCTATCGTCAAGCCCCTGGAAGAATATAACCGGAACATTAATACGGTCCGCATGATGGAGAGGGGATCTCTCCAGGTAGAGATCTTTCCTCTCTGGATAGGGACCTATGAGCCCATCCAAATACCTGGATTCGAACTTGTGAGTCTCCTTGGCGAGCAGCGAAGGATCACTCACACCGAAGTACGAAGCTCCTACCTTGAATGCATCAGTGAAAGCCAGCGCTGACAAGGTGGTGTAACCTCCGGCACTTCCCCCCCTTATCGCCATACGTGATCGGTCGACCTTACCCTCACTGGCCATGACTCTTGCACCGTTGGCACAGTCCTCAACATCCACTATGCCCCAATTTCCCTTTAACAGCTCTCTGTACTCTCTGCCGTAACCAGTGCTTCCCCCATAGTTGACGTCCATGACCGCGAAGCCCCTGCTGGTCCAATATTGTATCCAAAGATTCAGACTGGTTCTGGCAGTCCCAGTTGGACCGCCATGGCTTATCACGATCAACGGAGGAAGCTCCTGATCAGGAGCTTCGAAGTCCTGGTTCAATGGGGGGTAGAACAGGGCATGGGCATTCCTGCCATCAGAGGGGTAATTGAAAGCTTCGGGCCTCGAGAGGTAACCCGGATCGATTGAATAAACACTGGATCGCCTCAGCACATCCATTACTCCAGTGGAAAGGTCTAGTCGAATGATGGATGTTGTGACGGAGGGAGAGCCCGCGATCATAACCGCCTGATCACCAAGCACCTTGAGAGAATGTATGTCAGTGAAGGGAAAGGTCCTTTCCTCCAAGTCTCCAAAACCGGTCTCGACCTCGGCCAATTTCCAAGTTCCTTCCTTGGTGTAAGCACATAGTATCCTTTCCTCCGAGATGAATCCATATGTTGATATTCCAAATGTCCAGTGAGGCAATCCAAACTCCGCGTCCAAACCAAGGATCTGCTCGTTCTCGTCGTCACCATGTTTCCAGATGTTCCACCAACCTGTATCATCAGAGACATAATGCAACTTGCCACCTGGCGACCACTGGGGCATTATTACGGATATCCCAGGACCTCCAGCGATCTTTCGAGGGGATTCCAGGCAGCCATCAGGACGGATATCAGCAATCCAGAGTTCGGTAGAATCCCAGGGCATATTGGGGTGATTCCAGCTGAACCAGGCAAGCTTGTCTCCTGAAGGATTGATCCTTGGTGATGAATAGAAATCATGGCCTGACGCTAGTAGGTGGACCTTTCCAGTCATCATATCTATGGATGCTAAAGAGTTCAAAGCTTCTCTATCTCCCATTTTATGATCCTCTATCACACATAGCAATCGATTCCGCCTTCCATCGAAAACGAAATCGGCGAATCTGAGTGGAGCCTCGGGAGTCAGCGATTCTGGATCGGTTCCCTTCTTCACCTTGTAGACCCTCTGGTCCAAGAAGTTGGTGAAGTAGGTGATGCCATCCACGGAGATGAAAGAACCCCCTCCATATTCATGGACCTGGCTTCTAGAGTTGAACGGCCCGGGAATAATGTCCTCCGTTGAACCATCTGTGGCCTTCACGATGACATTTCGGCCACCTTCCCAGGGTCTTCCCTCATTCCAGTATATATCACGCCCGTCGATGCATGTCCCCTCGAATCTTACCGTTCCCATTGCAATCTGCTGGGGAGTGATCGGGGATCTCCATGAACCATAGTGTGCTGTCTCTACCATGCTATCTGTTCCATAATGGACCTCATGACTGTAGTCGTTTTCGTGAGGATCCGACATCAAAGAAAATCGACAGAGTTCTGAAGATGTTCCAATCCTGATGTGATGTAATCCATTCCCTCATAGGCTTTATCTTGGTCGAGATGGTCGAGTCCTTCCAGCCCCAGTAGGCAACCGTTTATCAGATCGTCCATCGCCAATCGGTATTCATCAAGTGCGGGTTCGAGATCAGGAGTTATATTGAACAAGTATGATTCTTGTAGGAAATCATTGCATAGATTCTCCAGTTTCTGGGTCAACAATCGTATCCTTCCCAGATCCATGGCGTTCCCAGCTTCCTCAAAATCGTAACCCATGCCCATGATGAGATCATAACAATCCATATCATAAGCTCTGAACCCTGGGTCGTCGTGGTCAATGGGTGTAAGATTTCCCCAAACCGCTTCTGATAGTCCTCCATGAAGATTCGACAGGAACCATCCTTTGGCTGCACGTACTCGATAGCAATAATCTTCTCCTGCAAGGACATCGGAGTCGTTGTAGTGGAGCCGGCTAGTCTCGGTTATCAGGCTATCATCTCTGAAGACCTGATAGTATTCGGCCCCCTCGACAGGCTCCCAAGATAGACCTATGTAGACGGTTGTTTCCTTGAGCTCTAGTCCTGACACATCCCCCAGATCTTCCCCGCCCCCAGTAATAAGACTGAGACATCCGCCAAACCCTAGGGCGATGGCAATGAGCAATATCAATAGCATTGGAACCAGACGTCTCATAGGGAACACTCTACCGATCCAAGGATATTCTACTTGTATCCCTCAATAACCTATCGGTAGAGGAATCCTTTGGCAGGGTTGAGCTGTCTCCACTAATCCTTTATTATAATAGTTGTTTACATATTAGTGAAAGTTGGACTCGGAGTGATCTGATTGAGGAAGGATTGTCTTGATCTTGAATGTTCCCTTGAGGAGTTGAAGGGACTAGTTGAGAAGGAGATCGACGAGGGCAACGACAACATCAAGGAGTTCAAATCCCAGAGGAAACCGGGATGGATGATCGTAGTATTCATCATGGCATTATTCTTCATCAACCTGCCTCTTTTCACTTATGTCGAGAAGTATCCAGCTGTTTGGATAATATCCAGCTTTGCGTTCTACATGATCGCATGGTTCCTGGTAATGTTGCCTACGACGGCTAAGGAGCCGGGAGCGGAAAAGAAGAAGAAAGACAAGAAGAAGGACGATAAGAAGGGGGCACTGAAGGAGAATAAGAAGACCCTATTCAATGTGCTGTGGAACATCTTCTTCACAAACTGTCAGCCTCTAGCTCCAGGGTTCTTCATTGTCCAGATCGTCAATATTCTGCTCGTCATCTACGGGCAGTACTTCACTGACCTGTTCGACCAGCAGGTGGCAGGATTGGTCATCTTCCAGGCTCTGATGATCATGGCATTCTATGGAGGGGTTCTGTTCTTCAAGCCGTGGACGACGAGTTTCCTCAAGCGCATGATCATACTGTCAAAGGACTCAAAAGAAACATGGCGGGGGGGGAAGGTTGGAGTCATTAGGGTGGTACTTTTTTTCGCCGCCATAGCGGTGGGTGTGGCATTCGTCATGATAGTGGCCATATTGTTCCCCGGGCTTACATTGGACAATGTTAAAGAATCTCTTGGAACGGACTGGCAGATGAATTTTCTGCTTTTCGCGATCACTCTGGGAACTCAGTTCGCAATCATCCGGTTCCTGCAGGGGATATCAAGCGTCGAGCTCGTTATTGGTGTTGTGGAACACAAGGTTGATGTGTTGGAGAATCAGGTCCTTCCCAATATCAAATGGATGATGGAAGGTGCAGACCCCGAGACCTTTGATCAACTGGGAGAAGATACGACAGATGATCCTGACCGGTTGAAACAGAATTACCTCATCACCAAGGTTTGGATCTACGGAAAGCACGACTTCTTCGGAGCATTACCGGTCTATCTGGTGGTCCCCAATACGAAGTTGATAATGGACAAGGATTTCATGGTAGCGGTGAGAGGGAGAGCAGTCCCAATAGCATGACGGTGAGAAAATGATTAATGGGGGGTTAGTCCCCCTGTTTGACCTTTTTGATCCTGGATGAGCCAGCCGTTTTTCCAATATCGGCGATATGCTCGCTCTCGATCATCTCCTTCTTGAGCAGCTCCTCCAGGCTCGCGAACTCCTTCTTGAGTTCCTCGGGTGTGGGGATGGGGCCCAAGATATCCTCAGCCTTACCGACGACCCTCTCTATCTCTCCGATATCGGCAATCTCCCGAGCAGGGGTCTCCCTAGAGACTCCAAGGTACTCGGAGACTCCCTCAACCATCTTGGTCAGTTCGAAGGGTAGGAAGAATTTGGTCGATTGCCCATCTCCAAGTGATTTCACGGTGTCCAGTGAGAGTACTGTTAGGGCTTTGGAATCCAATGTGCTAGCTCCTACCGCGAGCACCCTGAGCTTTTGAGCCTCCCCCTGGGCTTGAAGGATGATCGAAAGACGCTCACCCTCGGCCTCGAGGATCTTGGCCTGCCTCACACCCTCAGCCTCAAGAATGCGGGACCGCTTCTCACCCTCAGCGTTCAGGATGGCGGCCCTCTTCTTCCCGTCCGCCTCCAATATGGCAGCCCTCCTGAGCCTCTCGGCAGAGGTCTGTGACTCCATGGCGGCCTTGACCTTCGGAGCTGGGTCGACTTCCCTTATCTCCACTGCCTCAACCTTGACTCCCCACTTGTCCGTGGCTTCGTCCAGAATGTCTCTGAGCTGTAGATTGATCTTCTCCCTGTTGGACAGTATCTCATCCAGCTCCATGTCACCGATCAGGGACCTCAGCGTTGTCTGGGCGAGGTAGATCGTTGCGGTACGGTAGTTGGTCACCTGGAAGAATGCCTTGTTGGGATCTACTACCTTGATATAGATTATTGCGTCAACGTAAACAGGCGAGTTGTCCTTGGTAATGACTTCCTGCCTTGGAACGTCAAGGACCTGGGTCCTGAGATCGATCTTCACTACTTCGTTGACTAGAGGTGTGACGTAGTTGAAACCTTGATCCAGTATCTTGATGTACCGTCCCAGCCTCATATATATGCCCTGCTGGTAAGGCCTTATGATCTTGACACCGTTGATCACGATTACCAGGACTGCTGCTATCGCGAACAGTAGTAGGGCGATTATCTCATATGCAACCATTCATTGCCCTCCTTATCGTGGAGGATCACACGAAGGGGTTCAATCCCCTAATTCCTCGACCTTGACATGGACGCCCTCGCTGCTCTTGACCACCACTCTCTTCCCTACTTGGATGACGGTCTCTGCAGTGGCACTCCATGTATCATTCTCTATCATCACCTTTCCCTTCAGGCTATCCGGCTCAATCTCCCTTGTTACCAAACCCTGCTTCCCCAGCAAGGAGGAGGCGACGGTTGTTTCAGGAGGAGCCGTTGGCGCCAACCTCTGGTATCCCTTGATGGTGAGAAGGGTGAGGGGGATCAGTATTATCGCTACTACTACGGGGGCCCACCAGCTTGTCAGCAGGTCTGGCTCGATCAGCCCTATGGCTCCCAGTATCAGAAGGACGGTTCCCGGGACGATTAGGAATGTTCCTGGAGAAGCGGCTTCCGCTATCAAGAGGATGACACCGATGACTATGAATGCCAAGGCCAATATCTGAGTGAGATCCATTGTAATTACTAACATAGACCTTCGCCTATTTGGAATTATTTGAGGATGACAATAATTCTTGGATGGAGTTATTAAAATGGTTAAGAAAACGTACAAATAGGAAAACAATAGCATTGAAAGGAACATTACTTGGGTAATGGTCCTACCGAGCTCATATATAGCACGCTTTCCTCAACTCCATCAACTTCTATGATTGAGTTGACCTCGTCATCGTAGAGCGCTCCGATCTGGCAACTTCCCATTCCCAGACCAGTACATGCCAGCGCGAGGTTTTCAGCAATGTGACCACTGTCCAGATACATGTACCTGTACCCTCTCTGCTTGTACTTCCACTTTGACCTCTCAAAGAACGCTGTCCATATCAAGACCACTGCGGCATCCAAGCACATCCTCTGATCAAGTGCGGCCAAGGCGATATCCTTGCCAAAGTTGCCCAACTGAAGCACCTCCAGTGCGTGACGCCTTACATTATAGTGGTACACACCCTGCTCCAATCCATCCACACGGTTCACGATAATATAGGTTTCAATGGGGTACAAGGCGCCAGCTGAGGGAGCCGTCCTGAATTCGTTTCCCTCCTCGGTTTTTTCTATACCATTAGATGCCCAAAGCAGAAAGGAAAGCTCCTCCCTCGATATGGGACGTTTTGAGTAATTCCTCACGCTTCTCCTACTCTTTATCGCGTCGCTGAGAGAAATTGTGCAAATGTCATCCGGATGATACAGTTCGATCTTATGGGCATTGGGGTATTCCTTGTACGGGCTGGGTTGTGTCCTCCTATCCAAGTACCCTCCAGGAAGACTGTCTCTGAAATACTTGGTAGCTTGCTGGAACCGATCGCCATCACCATCGGGCATAGTGGTACACCTCAGGAGTAGTATTGTTCTCACCATCCTATATGTTTCCATTCTACCTTTTAGTGAGATTGAAAGTACTATCAACGAAAAAATTGCAAAAGGGTTCCTTTTTTAGGAATCCCTTGGAGATCACTCCTTCTTCGCCGGGACGATCTTGTGTGGTCTGCTGGCCAGATCCCTGTCCAGCATGAACAATCCCGGACCATCATCACAGACCATAGCTGCCTTGGCCACTAGGTCCCTGGCGTTTGCCTCCTCCTCCACCTGCTCCTTGACGAACCATAGGAGAAACTCATGGGCTGCATGGTCTTTGACCTCGATCGATAGGTCAACCAACTTGTTGATCAATCCGGTGACCTTCTTCTCGTGAGCCTGCTGGTGCTCGAAGGCGGCAAGTGGGGAATCCCACTTCAGCTGTGAACCCTCGATGGATGTCAGTATTACCCTTCCCCCTTGGTCTACGATGAAGTCGTAGAACTTCATTCCATGTTGCAGCTCCTCCTGGGCCTGGACCATCATCCAGTTGGCAAACCCAGGTAAGTTGATGGAGTGGAAGTAGGCATTCATTGCCAAGTACAGGTATGACGAGTACAACTCAGCGTTGAGCTGCTCGTTGAAAGCCCTCTCAATCCTATCATTCATATCAGTTCAACCTCCTATATTGAGTGTCAAAACTCCGGGTACCGGGGTCGATCTCAATCCATCAATTTCTATGGAAACTCTTGTTATTTATACATCAGCAGGGAACAGCTTCATTCATTTCTTGTACCCTGGTCTCATAGGAATCTTGATTTCGCCTACCCGCCCAGTGAGTGAGGGACACGGCATGAATATGAGCAGTTGCTAGGCTTCGAGGGACTAGGTGGAGACCGAGTACTAGGACTGGTGGTTCTGCCACAAGAAGACGGGGAATCTTCAGAGCTGGATGGGGGCTTTCCCTTTTTTTCAGTTCGAGAGAATTACTTATCAATGATTGCAGCACGATTGAACGCCTTTACTGTCACCGCCCATCTTGGGAGCGCCTTGCCTTCTCCACGATTGATTTGATAAATTTGTCTTTTCCAGCCCAATACCCTTCACGATCTTCCCTGAACCGCTTCGCCAGTTCTCTCTTTAGGTCCACGTACTCCTCGAAGGCATCCCTGTTAGCGATGAGATAATCCCGGAATAAGATATGCTCCCAGTATTGTTTGGTGTCATGTAAGATGAAATGAAGATGATGGGTCCTTGGCATTCCCTTCATGAAGTAGATCCGTTCAGGCTCATCCTCCTGCTCCTGATAGATGTACCCAAGTGGTCCGACCCTCTCAATGTAGACGTATGGGCTGCTCTGCTCCTTCACGCAAATCATTATGTCGATCACCGGCTTTGCGGACATCCCAGGAATTGAGGTGCTTCCCACGTGCTGGATCGCAATTATCAGTCCGCTCAAGGCCCTCTCAAGCAACTTCCTCTCTTCGTTGAAGAGGTCCCTCCATCTGGGGTCGTATTCCACGACTTCCACCACATCCCTTGGATCATCTAGACTCATAGGACCAATACACCCATTGCTCAAGTCATTGAGAATATTGGTAGCTACAGAAATAAAGAATCGTTGGATAATCCAGAATGTAATATGGTTCCATTTATATATGGAATCGCGATTGGGAATGCTATGGCCCTTTTCACCCTGGGTCAGATGGCCTATTACGCTGGCTGGTTCCTGAAAAGCAAGGTGGGGGTAAGAAGACCACTGGTTCTCACGATGGTGGTCACATACCACTGCAACCTTGACTGTGAACACTGTCTCATTCATGACAATCTGGAGAACATACCTGAACCTCACTCCATTTCCTACGAGGACGCGTTGGATGAGATGCGTTCTTTCTACGATCAGGGATCGCGTATCCTTTTCTTCGAGGGAGGCGAGCCCACCATCTGGAAAGACGGCGATAAGAGGCTTTCAGATCTGATCAAGGCTGGAAAGCAAATGGGATACTATGTGACCGGGTACACGACGAATGGGACGAACGTGATATTCGACGACAGCGATGTGATCTCGGTCAGTCTCGATGGACCCAGGGAGATACACGACAAGATCAGAGCCCCAGGGGTCTTCGATGATCTCATGAAGAACCTGGAGGGCATTGAACATCCCAACATCTTTGCCAATATGGTGGTGAACAGGACCAACATCGATTATGTGGAAGAGACTGTGGGTTTGGTGGCGAATAGTGGGAAAATTCAGGGAATCATGTTGAACTTCCTCACGCCGCCGCCAAAGGAGATAGCGCTCTCGCTTGATGAGAAGAAGAAGGTAGTCGAGCTTGCCCTTGGTTTAAAGAAAAAGGGCTTGCCAATACTTAACACCACCAAGGCTCTGGAGGAGATGCTCATAGAGGACTATGAAACATTATGTCCTCACTGGATGTCAGCATTCGTGACGCCCGACGGAACCAAGTTCTACGGTTGCCCTTTCGTTGGAAGCGAATCCTGTAAGGAATGCGGATTCGATGCGGTCAGGGAGTACAGGCTCATCACAAAGGGGAGTTATTCAGCCATCACGCAAATGTCAAAACGGTTCGCGCTATCAAGGCAATGACCACAAGAATCTCCGTGCCAACCGCAACCTTCAATATTTCTGGCACTGGCCTGACAAGCCTAAGCTCGTCATCCCGGTTCCTAAGGTATCTTACCGTTCTCACAGCGGCAGGCAGTGTCAGGAAAACCACGATGTAAGTAAGGTCGAAGACCAGAAGCATTCCGACTAGCAGGTAGAGAAGAATCAGAAGTAACTCGATGATTCTCACCACCTTATCTAGCCCGAATATCACGCAAAGATTCCGCTCTCCTGATTCTTTATGTGCTTCGTAACCGGTCATCTCGTCAACGATGCGGACCAGACCCACAGCAAGACCTATACAGACCGATATCAAGACAGCTTCCCAGCTGAAATCCTGTACGATGACAAAATAGGAGAAGAACGACATGAACGCGAAGGAGACCGCTACATCGATCTCCCCTAATCCCCTGGCCCCTAGGTTGATGGGTGGTGCGGTGTAGAAGTAGCTGAGGAAGAATCCTATGGCGCCAAGAGCGATGACCATCCACCCACCGTACATGACTATGGGTACTGCAAAGAGGACTGCCATGGTGGCTATCACCAACATGATGATCTTGCCCTGCCTCTCCGTGATAAGACCATTATCAAAGGCGTTTCCACTCCAGTAGAACTTCTCGGTGAGCACCTCTCTGGCTTGCTCGTATTCGTCCCTGTCATCAAATCGGAGCTTGTCCACTCCGCTCTTATGATCAAAGTAGTCGTTGGAGAAGTTCACGAACAGTGCCAGGAAGAACACGTCAATGGGTATGAGAGCGGCGATCAACCACTCCTGCCTAATAGTAAGGGCAAGTGCCACACCGGTGACCGAGGCCAGGACGAAGGTGATGGTGTAGCTAATACGAAGAATGTCCATCATCTTCCTTCCCAGGGACAGTTCGTTCCCGTCTGTCTCTCCCTTTACCATCGCTGGGACTTCCTGCATCTCGCTCGCCCTCCTCCACTGGCCGTTTGATATATAACTATTTCTAGATTATCATTTCAACCAATGAAGCATTGGCTTCAGAGGTAGCCATTCTCCCTGTACCAGTCAACCGTCTCCCTGAGACCGGTCTCCAGGTCGTAGATAGGAGAGAACCCTAATTCCCCTCTTGCCCTCTCTATTCTGTAGGAGCGGTCGGCGGTGACCGAGTCAACGGTGGAGGTGCGCCACATGAAGTTCTCCTTTCCTATCAGAGCATTGAAGCCTTGTATCGGTGCCATCATGACCTTTGCGAGAGAACGAGGTATATGCATCCTGGGTGGCCTCTTTCCAAGAATCGAGGCCAGAATGGAGTAAACCTGATCATAGGTGTAGGCCCTACCCTCGGATATGATATAGGTGCGGTTTCTCGATTCCTCGTATCTATCCAAAGCCCGCAAGAAACCCTGAACCACATCCTTGACATGAACGAACTGGACGAGGTTGTTCCCTGTGCCAACGATGAAATTAGAGGCGATGGAGTTGGCAAAGGAAGTGATGAAGTAGAATGAAACATCATCAACATTCCTCGGTCCGTATATACCCGACGGCCTCAGGATGGTGTGGTCCAATCCATTGGTCTGGAAGCTTCTCACCAAGGACTCCGCCTTCGCCTTTGACCTCCCGTATTCATAGGTAGGATTCAGCGGGGATTCCTCATCGGCGGGCGGATCATCAACTGGACCAATGGCCTCGGTGCTGCTGCAGTAGAGCACGCGTTTGACTCCGTTCTTGAGACAAGCGTTGAGCAGTTCCCGGGTGCCCTGCACGTTGATCTTCTCGTAGAGATCATCCTTGCCCATGAAAGTGTAGTAGGCGGCCAGGTGCATGACGACATCGATACCTCGGGTCGCATCTAGCATTGTTGAGGCGTCGACCAGATCAAGCATCCGCTTCTCCACGCCCAGCTCGTCAAGAAGGACCGTACTGCTAGTTCCTCGAATCGATGCCACCACATCGTATCCTCTGTCGACCATCTCCTCCACGAGATGACCTCCCAGGAAACCGGTGGCTCCAGTGACGAGTAGTTTCAATTGATTCACTCCGGTTCCAGGGGAACGTCCCTGCGATAAAGGGCGTATGTGAATAGGGAGGCCATGCTCTCACCGTCGTAGGGTTCGGCCGCGCCCCTCATGAACATGTCCTCCAATGGGACTATTCTATACACTCCGCTGAAGGTAAGTCGATCGAGCATCTTCTCCCGATTCCCTTCGGACAAGCGGAGGCCCACCGTCTGCACTTTATCCACACCAGTGTATGCAGGGTTCGTTGAGACATCGTCAACCAGCTCCGCCGCTTCCTTGACATCGCCGACGGTGATGATCTCGATGAAGCGCTTTCTGGAGTAGATGTTAAGTGAAGGATAGAATGCCACTGCATCCCTGAGAGCGCTCCTCCCCTTGGAAAGAACGACAGTCCACATGTTGGAAACTTTATTGGAGGCACGAACTGCGGATCCCTTGAACTGAAGGTATCTTCTCGCGCTCTGGAGGAGGAAAGCGGCGTCTTGTTCCATCCTCATCCCGAAATCAGCCCCTAGGTCATCAAGCTCCTTGGCCACCATGGAAACGAATTCTCTTGCTTTCTCATGATCGCCAATGAAGACTGCCGATGTGGGTGAGGAACAGAGCTGCTGGTCATATAGAACAATATTGAGAGCCAGTCCCGCTGCGGTGTCGCGGTTTACAGACCCTTCATCAACGATGGCGATCCCGGTGAGTGGGCCGTTTACGAAATAAGCAGGATGATGGGGGTTGGAACAGAGCTTCAGTCCAACCTCTCCACGGGCTGGTTCTCCTCCCCAGAAGTTCACCACGCCGAGATTGCCCTCGGACAGCAGATAATCGAGAGACGGACTGTCATGGGAGAAGTGACTTATCACCAAGGATCTCGCAATAGCCCTTCCCGCCTCCGTGTCAACCTTGCCGAGAAGACTCATTACCTCAACAATGGCCTCATAGTTCGCCAGGGAGGGTTTTAGCAGGGTGAGGTTTCCAGTCATGAGGGAGACAACCGTAGGTATGAGGGGAGGGATGATGGAGTTTCCAGATGAGATTATCAATACGGGGCCAGCCGGGACCTGACGTATGAACTCACCACCACCCATATCGACGAAGGAATCCAATGCATGGATGCCCTGAGGAAGAGATAGATCAAGGTTCCTTCTGATGTTCTCCGCGCTAAGGACCTCTCCGATGAAGGAGAATTCCACCTCCATGAGATCACGATCATATCCAGTGCTACTGGCCAGTGAAGTTGCTAGCCCTCCAAGATCTCCTGAATCAAGCCGGGACTGCCACAGCTTTCCCATCTCTCCGATGACCTTCAACCTCTCTTCTATCGTGAACCGGGAGAGACTTCTTTGTGTCTCCTTCTCTTTGGATAGTATGGCCTTCAGACTTTTGACATCAATTTCCCGCACCGTGCGGGACCCCAAGGAGCGCTCCTCCGTGGTGAAATCCGTTCCGGGACAATAGGGTTCGGTGGTCATGGCATTCACTCCTTGGTCATCATCTCCTCAAGGGTGCCTCCGCAGGCTCGCTGCAGATCCCAGCCATCCTTGATGGTGAGGCGCCTGCCAAAGACGAACTCCCTTCCATAATAGCGCTCGGATGGCTGCGCAATCATCAGATCACCAGGGTAGAAAGCCTCCAGCCAGGTTGTGACAAAGGGATTGAATACACATAGAAGTCCCTCCTTTCCCTCCTCCTCGATTAGCTCGAAAGTGGCAGGATCCAAGAGGAACGTCTCCGACAGTGGGTGGGGGATCTTGTCCATTGTCCCCAGATTATCTATCATTGCAGTCAGCGTTTCTGTCATACCCAGCACGTCCATGAAAGGTGTTGGAACCTCTACATCTGACCTACTGGCCTTGAAGTATTTCCTAGATAGTTGAGCTATTTCGTTATAGGGAGGCAGGTCGGCGAAACCCTTTGAACCGCCTCCTGTGACCACCACTCCTCCTTTTCCTAGGTCCACGGGAGGAGCCCTTGTGGCCGTCTTGTAGATTATCTTTTTTGTAATACTCATCGTCTCGAACATCTGTGACATTAGATACACACCCGCAGGGGCGGTGAAGAAAAGCTTGGGTTCTCCTTTGCTCTTAAGGAACTTGACAACGTTCTGACGATCAGGGATAAGCTTCTGCCAGGGCGTATCTCCCTCCCCCGAATCCTCCATTTTCATTCCATACAGGAGCTCGATATCCTTGGATTCCAACGCAAGCTCCACGAAAGCAACGAAACTCAGTCTTTTCCTTAGCTCGGGCGCGGCCATGAACAGAGCCGTCCCATTCCCAGGCTCCAGGTATTGACCATAGACATACTCGAAGAGATCTGCATTGGCCTTCACCATTATGGCGAGATCGATGGGGCTTCTATAGACCTTCACTGGAGACTTTCCCGTGGTCCCCGAGGACATGAAGTACTCCCCTCCCTCATCTGCGTCATCAATCACGAAGGGGCTGTGTCCCTCACCCCTTAGCATGTCAGCGGGAATCACCAACCTCGCAAGGTCCTCAAGTTCAGCACTCTTGGGATCGACATCCGCTCTCTCGAAAAGTTCTGCGTATCCCTCCGATCTGCGAGCGAAGAATGAGAACGACTCCCTCATCAGGGACCTCCTCAGTGCCCTGAGCGAATCGGGAGATTTTTCGAAGAGCGAGCTACCATTGATCAAATCCCAGACCTTCTCCACGAAAGGATCATTGAGAAGAGGGCTTGTCTCCGCCATCTTTCTGATGTCTCCTATACCCAACTAAGACCCCCTGAACCTAACCCGAACTCAGATGGAACGGAATAGACCAGTAAAGATGCTTTGTCTAAAAAGGATTGTCATACCCTGACCCGGACCTGGAAATATCTCATTCCAGACCGAACCACCTGGCTTCATCTTTTCTTCTGCCACGGAATGCACTGGATGCAACGGCCAATACAACAGCGATCGAGGTTATGCACAGAAACATAAGTTGGTTCGTCTCGAGGTAATTGTATATTCCAAACAGGGCAAGAGTGCACATTATGATCAGAAGAACCATGTTTATGCTTCTTGACCTTCTTGCTTTCTTGGCTAGACCCTTAGGGACTTCTCCCGTTCCAATGACGGCCACTGCCAAAGCGGCGGAGTCATAGCACGCATGCCTCATTGCCCTTCCCGCCTGCTTCGTGGGCTTGATACCTCGTACCAACTTATTCACGTACCTTGGAGACGAGACCGCGTCCCTTATGCCAGACCGTATGGATTGTGGATCCACCTCCCAGTCTCCGATCTGTCTCTCCTTCCGATCGTGCTGTCTTCTAGTCGAGAACCCTACTGTCCGATCCTGAAGATAATGTAGTGCACGCCCAAGATTGAACATGCCAATGCTCTCCTCTCCCTCTACCATACATTTCCTCGCTCTCCAGACATAGTCCATGATAAGGGATGTGGTTGGGGAATGATGGGGCACCCTCCTCCAATGATAATCACTCCTGTCTTTTTTCATGAGGTCGGGGTACATGTCAGGATCTATCGATCCTTCGACCAGAACGTCCTCAAGTATTCTTGGTAATCCCAACTCCCTCGAGATAGCCCTGGCTATGGAGGTGTGATTTTTCCATTTCAAACTCGTCCCATCCAGACACCACAAGGAGCCGTTTTCTACTATAAGCTTGACCATGGGGGATATCCGAAAGTGGATCAACGCTTGCCTAAGTGATTCTCGATGTAGGAATCGACATCGAACTTGCGCCGGGCTCCATTGAAGCTCATGTACCGCACCTTTCCAAAGATTGACCTCTCCGCCCAGGCACGGTCATGTACCCCACCTATGCTCCAGGCTATTCCAGTATATCCGTTTGGATCCCTACCATCCAACTCATACTTGTCGTTGAGGTAGATCGCCGCATCAATTGCTACCTCAGGGGACTCGGTCCACTCCAGGATCTTCTTGGCCCAGTACATTCTCATATAACCGTGCATCTTCCCTCGTACCACCATCTCTAATTGGGCAGCATTCCAGAGGTCGTCATGAGTCCTTCCATCTTCCAGCTCCTTCCTCGAGTATAGGTAATCTCGTCTATCCTCCCGGTGGATATCAAGCGTCTGACGGGCCCAAGAAGGGAACCCCTCGAATGAATCGTATCCGTGGTTGTAAAAACAGAAGTTGTCCGACAGCTCCCTTCGTACCACGAGTTCCTCTAGGAATGCATTCTTTGCCATCTGCGATGCTGAGCTCTTGCTGACTTCCATGGCAACCCTCTGAGCCGATAGTTGTCCAAAATGAAGATAGGCGGAAAGACCGGACTGCCCTTCGAGGTTAGGATCATTCCTTGCCTCATCGTATGATTCTAACCGATGCTCAATGAAATCTCCAAGTGCCTCCAGTGAAGCGATCTGGCCCGATTTCAACCAGGTCACTGCGGGTACCTCTCGATCGATGTCCAATTTTCTATAAGCTCGTTCCCAATCGTTGTTGGGTTCCTCCGCGAGAGCGTAGGGACGCCTCTTGATCGAGCCCAGATCATCCAGGAAACTCGGAAGTGCCCTTTGTATCTTAGGCCGTATCGTATGAGCTCCATACTCCTGTTTTCCCGAGCATACCCAGCATGGTATGATGTTGTGGGCATCAACTTCCGCCACCGGAATGTCTAGATCGCCCACAATCTGCTTCTTCCAATTCCTTTTTATTCTTAGAGGATCGAAATCCATGACCAGGTACGATATACCATTTTCTTCGACGAACCCTGGTATGGTGATCTTCGGGTCACCCTCAAGAAGAATAAAGGGAATTCCCAGCTTGGAGAGTGAAGACTCCACCTCGCGAAGACCCTCAAGCATGAATCTGTAATGCCTTTCATCAGCACCGAGGAAGTCAGGTACAAGATTGAAAATCACGAAAAGAGAGGAGGCCTTTGAGATGGCGATCTCTTGGGCGTGTAATAATGCCCAGTTATCCACGGAACGTTGGTCCCTGCTCATCCAATATACAACTGGTCCCTTACTATCCCGACCAGTACCAAGGTACCAAATCCTCTCCTCTTTCATAGCTCCTCCAGACTTTCTGGCGCCCAATCGAGATGCCCTTATCGGATGAAATATTCATCTAAAGGAAACAATATACCCTAGGTCTGAAATTGATTCATATCATAGAGATTCTTCATCCTTTCGATATCTCAACACGGGAAAATCAGAGATATCAATGCTCTCCGAAGCTACCCTAATCCCGCCAACTCGCTCGATAAGCTCGATTATCTCCCTGTTGATCTTGTCTCGGACCAACCTCCTCTCCCGCACTGGAACCACGTAACGGAGATGGAGGGCGATCCAGTTGTCCGTTGGAACTATGTAAATGTTGGGCTCGATGTCCTGGGCTGGGAGATAGTACTTCTCGCCGATGCGATCTATATCCCCCTGGGCACCCTCCTGAAATGAATTTGTCTGATCGTGGAGTATCTTCAGGAAAGAATCCTTGGCAATCCTCCAATCGCTATCATATGTCACGGGTATCATTATCTCATCCCAGAGATAGCGATGATCGCGAGTGAAGTTGTATGTGGAACTAGTAATCACCATGCCATTGGGAATTGACACCAGACGACCTGTGGCCTGGTCCCCGTTGACCCATTGTCTGATCTCTAACAGAGTCGTATACATGATCCCGATGTCTATCACATCTCCTATCAGGTTCTGGATCTCCACCCTGTCGCCTACGCGGTAGACGCCAGAGGTGAGTATGATCAAACCACCCGCAAAGTTCTTGAAGACATCCTGAAGCGATATTGCCACTCCTGCGCCAATGATGCCGTAAGAAACAACAAGGGCGGTGCTGTCCTCGACCCATATGATCGCCAGTACCAGAAGTGCGGATGCGATTGAAAGTATTGTGATAGTCTTTCTGAGGGAGTACTTGGCCTTGGCGTCCTTGATGCGTCCTGATATGCCCTCACCAATTATGATGTTGAGGACCAGATAGATTACAGTGAGAGCAAGGAGCGTGAGAAACACGTTCCAAAGATGAGGATCAGGATAGTTGTCGTGTATAAGATAGACGACTCCGGTTGATGCAATCAGGAGTATGAGGTAGGTGATCTTGCGGATCACGATAATATATCATTAGGAACCATATATTAAAACATCGTGTCGGCCAGTCTTAATCTCTTCTTCTCATGATGATGACATACTCATGATCGTTCTTGGGATAGTAGGACTTGGGGTAGCCAAATACCAGTCTCCCTCCGGTGCTATAGTTAAGGATATAGATATTCACATTCACGATCTCGAAACCCAGTTCCCGCCCTATCTGGATGTAATCAGAGTGAATTGGACATTTCTCGTTCTTCTTGAATAGATCCTGAGTGTTGACAACGCAGTATCCGCCTGGTTTGAGTATTTTGAGCATCTCTTGAAAGGATTCCCTCATTGCCGTGAGAAAATCCTGGTAGTTGTGCAAGTTACCTAACTGATATGGGCCGTCATGCATGTAGTCAACGACGTCGAAGTATGGAGGAGATGTCACCACAAGGTCAATGGATCCTTCGGGAATGCATGTCATTATCTGACGGGAATCGCCGTTGATGACTTGATGTCGGGTTCCGTTCTCCACATCGGGATCCTTTAATCTATCCGTAGTCAGCTGAGTTGAGTAGGGGTTGACATCGATTCCTACCGAGTTCCTTCCCAATCGGCTAGCGACCACGTTTGTGGTACCAGAACCACAGAACGGGTCGAGTACCGTCTCTCCCAGGTGAGAGAAGAGCTTAATGTACTTTTCCGGAAGCTCCGGAATGAAACGTGCCGGGTGAGAAGACTTCCATATCTGCCTCTTCTGGATATTCAGAACGGTAGAGCCGAGCTCGTAGGTCTCTTTCCTATCGAGACAGTTCAGTCTCCCCTTTTTACAGTCGCAGGTCCGCTGTGTGGGGAGCCAATTGAAATCCTCACCTGTGAGCACTGGCATGACAGATCCACCCCCTCATGGGGAACCTTGCATAATAGACCTTTCCCCTCTTTGCTCAAAGCTAAAATCGATTCAACAATATCAAATAATCAGATATAAGTACGATTAATGCAGAAATAGACAATCAAAGTATTGTATTGACCTCCTTTGGCTAGATAACCTTCTTATACGGTGATTTTGTACAAGCTTCCGATAGCATGAAGGAGATCTTCGAGCCGGATTCCATCGCCATCATAGGGGCGGCCAGGGAAGAAGGGAAGCTGGGGAACATAGTCCTCAGGAACATAATATCATCAGGATTCAAGGGTAAGATCTACCCCATCAACCCCAAGGCCGACGAGATCCTCGGCTTGAGGTGTTACAAGAGCGTGAAGGACATCGAAGATGATATCGAACTTGCTATTTTTCTTGTCAAGGGCCCTCTGGTCCCACCGCTCCTGGAAGAGGCGGCGGAGAAGGGTGTGAAGGCGGCAATAATAATCTCCGCTGGATTCAAGGAGATTGGAAAGGAAGGAGCCGAGCTCGAGCGCCAGGTCGTAGAGATCGTAAAGGAACACGGGATCAGAGTGCTGGGCCCTAACTGCCTTGGTTCGATTAACACCTTCCACGACATGAATGCGACATTCACATCGAACTACCCTGAGAAAGGACCTCTCGCGATCATCTCACAATCTGGAGCAATTTGTACCACCATCCTCGACTGGAACCAGGAGACAAAGGTTGGATTCTCACGCTTCGTTAGCGTGGGAAATAAAGCGGATATCGATGAGGCAGATCTGATTGAGTACATCGGTCATGATGACGAGACAAAGGTCATCGGTATGTACATAGAGGGAGCAGAAAGAGGCAAGGCCTTCGTGGAGATGGCCAAGGAAGCTACAAAAAGGAAGGCCATCGTTACCTTGAAGGCGGGCCGCTCCTCCTCAGGGGCAAGGGCTGCCTCTTCCCACACTGGTTCCATCTCCGGAAGTGACGCCATATGGGACGCGGCCATGGAACAGGCAGGGGTGCTGCGGGCCAAGGACATGGACGAACTCTTCGACTATTGCCTCGCATTCTCAAAGCTCCCAATGCCAGAAGGTGAGGGTCTGGTCATCGTGACGAACGCTGGTGGACTAGGGGTCATGTCAGCCGATGCCTGCAACGATCACGGCGTGTTTATGGCCGAACTGAATGAGAATACTGTCAACAAACTTCGTCAAGGTCTACCAAGAGAGGCGACACCGTACAATCCAGTGGATATCGTTGGTGATTCTGATACTGAGAGGGTGCGATTCGCCGTAGAAACCATCTTGCAGGATGAGAACTGCAAATGCTTGGCAGCGGTGTTCGGACCGAACGATATCATTGACCTCGTGGCAATCGCCGAGGTGCTAGCAGATTGCAGAAAGAAATGGGACACACCCATTGTGGCCTCCTTCATTGGAGGTAAACAGGTTGCCCCGGGAGCAGCTAGGGTGATGGAACTCGGAATTCCCAACTACGATATCCCTGACCGGGCCATGAGGGCCATCGCCGCCCTCATGAAGTGCTGGAAACGGAGAACCGACGGAACGAACGAAGGGGCTATCGTTGTCAAAGGGGACAGAAATAAGGTGAAGGATGTTCTGGCCGCTGTCAGAGCCAACAACCGCCTCACCCTGAGGGAGGATGAGGGCAAGGTTATCCTTAATGCCTACGGGATCTCGATGCCGAGAGAAGGTCTGGCTACGAACGCAGAGCAAGCCCTGAAACTCGCTGATAACATTGGATACCCGGTGGTCATGAAGGTCGCCTCACCAGACATACTGCACAAGAGTGACGTAGGTGGTGTGGCAATCGGTCTGGAAACCCCGGAGGAAGTGAAGGACTCGTTCCATTCAATTCTTGAGAGGAGCAGGGCAAGGGTGCCAGATGCGAGGATTGATGGAGTATCGGTACAGCAGATGATATCTGGCCGAGAGGTAATAGTCGGAATGAACCGAGATCATCAATTCGGCCCAGTAATCACGTTCGGCCTTGGGGGAATCTTCGTTGAGATCCTCAAGGATGTCAGAAATAAAATCGCCCCTCTATCAAGAGCAGATGTGGATGACATGATCTCATCCATCAAAGGATACCCCATCCTAATGGGAGCGAGGGGGAGGGGGATCGCTGATATAGAGTCCCTCAAGGATATGATCTTCAGACTGGCTCAGATAGCAATAGACTTCCCCGAGATCGCAGAATTGGAGGTTAATCCAGTTATTGTAGGTGATAAAGGTGAAGGTTGCTGCGCCGTCGATGCACTTGTCACTCTGGAAAAGTGATAGTCATCATGAGTTGCATAATAATTAATGTCGTTATGTCGTAATTCCCGTTCAATATCGTCCCCGCGGAAAGGAAGGTTTATCAAATCATAGTTCCCAAGTATTTCTAGCTGAGAGGCAGCACTGAAGTAATGTTGGGAAATGCTGATCCGGGAAAATACGACAAAATCCTGTGAAACGGCCTATTTCCGGGCAATTCGTATAGTGTATACGATATTCGTCAACCACACTGAATTAGCTTAAAATATCAAAAAACACGTTCCCCGTCCCCAACCGTAAAAGGTGTGGTGTTAGATGAGAGTTGTTGAACATTCGAAGTCTACTACTGGAACCAAAACAAGGGTCCAGGACGTGACTCCAATTAGCGGAATGTGTCCATTGTGTATAGAAGAGTGCGGTACGATTTGTGAAATAGGAAAGGCCGCGTTCAGAGGTAGGGAAACTCTATATCCCTCTCCAGAATACTTCGGTGAAAGCACTGCTGCTTCAAACAAGGACTATTTCATCGATTTCTCCCACTTCCAGATACTCGCAGAGCTTATCGGTGCCTGGGGTGTTGAGGAAGATCCTGACGTCGCCTTCTTTGAGAATGCTGACTGCAGCACAACCGTGGCTACAAGCTCTAAGAAGCCCATCAAACTGAAGATACCTGTGGTTATCGCAGGCCTTGGCTCCACGGCGGTTGCCAAGAGGAACTGGGATAGTCTAGCAAAGGGCGCTGCCCTGGCAGGAATCATAGAGACCGTGGGAGAGAATGTCTGCGGAATGGATCATGAGTCTGTCTACTCTAACGGTAAGATCCAGAGATCTCCAGACATGGAGTTCAGGGTTAATTCCTTCAGGGAATTGTGGGATGGAGAGCACGGTAACATCGTGGTCCAGACCAATGTCGAGGATATCAGGGGAGGTGTGGACGAGTATGCTCTATCCAAGCTTGAGGTCGACATAATCGAGCGCAAGTTTGGTCAGGGTGCCAAGGCAATCGGTGGCGAGGTTCGGTTACACACTTTGGAGCGTGCACTTGAGCTCAAGAAGCGCGGGTATCTTGTGATTCCAGACCCAGAGGATCCAGAAGTTCAGGAATCCTTTAAGGCGGGAGCATTCAAGAGCTTCGAACGCCACTCAAGAGTTGGATTCCCCAACGCTAAGGACTTCATAGAGGATGTTGAGAACCTCAGAAACATGGGAGCGAAATACGTATTCCTGAAACAGGGTGCATACAAGCCTGAGGTCGTAGCCTGGACAATGAAGGTGGCCTCTGAGGCTAAGATCGATATGCTTACCTTCGACGGCGCAGGAGGAGGAACAGGAATGAGCCCTGTCCCCATGATGAACGAGATGTCAACCCCTACGATCCACCTCGAATCCCAGGTCCTATTGGCCGCTTCCATTTTGAAGAAGCAGGGACGATTCATCCCCGACTTGGCAATGGCCGGCGGATTTGTCAACGAGACCCAGATCTTCAAGGCGATGGCGATGTCGAATCTGGGTGGAGGTCCACTCATCAAGACATCGGCCATGGCAAGGGCTCCACTGACCGCGGTTATGAAGTCAAAGTACTTCGCCAGACTGGCCGAGAAGGGCAAACTTCCCAAGTCGTTCTCCGACCAGTATACCAGCGATCCTGAGAACTTCTTCATTGCCACCAGGCATCTCGAGAACGAGTTCCCCGATCTCAAGCCCGGGAGGGACATTCCATGGGGCGCGGTCGGTCTATACACCTATTTGATAGATCGGATCGGCGAGGGTCTCAAACAGCTCCAGGCTGGCTCCAGGAAGTTCAAGTTGGACCTGTTGGAGAGAAGCGACATCCTGTCTCTCAGCGAATATGCCGCTAAGGTTACCGGGATCCCGACCTTCGACCAGAGGGCTTCGGAGGTAATCCCAGGAATCTTGGCGTACTGGGAGTGAGGAACAATGGTTTGGAAGAGTCTGCTTAAGCTATACGGACCACCAATGGAAGAGGCCTTTATTAGGCTGACCAAGCTGGCTGAAGAACTGCCGGAACTCACGGAAGGACGGCTAACCAATAAGATCATCCCCAGAGCAGGATTCATCATCGGACCCTATGATGTGGAGTTCGAGTGGGCGGAAAAGCCAGACGAGAAGATGATCCGCCTCCTCATCTTCAACATCGATGAGGTCCTGAGCGAGATCGGCTGCAGGTACAGAATCACAACTGTAGAAGATGGATTCCTACCAGCAAGCAAGTGATAACAAAGAACGGCGATACATCAACAAGCCCTAGCTTAAGCTGTAGACTCAAACCACAACAAGAAAGACCATAATTCGAGACTTCGGGTGTCCTATTTCAATTTTTATGCGAATAATCATCGTTCTCTCCGTTAATTGCTATTGAAAAGACTGGCATTAACATCATTAATTGTGGGAAACCTTTAATATCGGTCAGTTCCATCAAAGCCAATACCGCGGTGACGCGGTTAGAATCGGTTGCAAGGCCGATATAGGGGGATTCAAGTAATAGGGGGGGTTGAGCCTCCGACCTCTTTCGGGCGCTCACCTCATTTTTTTATTATCAATTTCAAACTGTATCCCAAGCTTATGAAAAGATATGTAATGTCCGACTGCCCATTGTAAAGAAGGATGCGTTCAGTTGAAGAGTGAAGCAAACCGACTCAAGAAAGAAAAGAGCCCTTACCTACTCCAGCACGCTTTCAACCCGGTGGATTGGTATCCTTGGGGGGAGGAAGCATTCCGCAAAGCCTGGAATGAAGACAAACCGGTATTCCTCTCAATAGGCTATTCCACTTGTCATTGGTGCCATGTCATGGAAAGGGAATCTTTCGAGGATCAGGAGGTCGCCAGGATCTTGAATGAGAGCTATGTGAGCATCAAGGTGGATCGGGAGGAAAGACCTGATGTCGACTCCACCTACATGGATGTGTGCCAGATGATGACGGGTTCTGGCGGTTGGCCCCTGACGATCATCATGAGGCCGGATAGGAAACCTTTCTTCGCTGCAACTTACCTCCCTAGGGAAGGGCACTTTGGAATGCGAGGACTCAGACCGTTGCTGATTGAGATTGCCAATGCATGGAAGACTCAGAGGAGAAAGGTGGACGAGGTGGCGGAACGGGCGACCTCTGCAATCGCTGATCAGCTGGCAATAAGGGATAAGGGGGAGGAAATAGACAGAAGGATCTTCGATTCGCTTTATTTGCAGCTCCGTGATAGCTTTGATGAGAAATTCGGTGGATTCGGACCTCCACCAAAGTTTCCCTTGCCCCATAAAATTCTGGCTCTTTTAAGGTACTGGCGACGCACGGGGGAGAAACAGGCGTTGGAGATGGTTGAATTCACACTTCAAGCCATGTACCTTGGTGGGATAAAGGACCATGTAGGAGGAGGTTTCCATCGATACTCGACCGATGGCTACTGGCTTGTCCCTCATTTCGAGAAGATGCTCTATGATCAAGCACTGCTTCTTATGGCCTATTCAGAGGCATATCAGGCAACAAAGAGACTGGATTTCAGAAAGACCGTGGAGGACATCGTCGCCTACATTGGAAGGGACATGACCTCTCCAGAAGGAGCATTTTATTCGGCGGAGGATGCGGATAGTGAAGGAGTTGAAGGTAAGTTCTACCTCTGGACCAAGGCCGAGATCGTGGAAACGTTAGGCGACGAAGCCGATCTTATCATTGATGAATTCAACGTTGAAGAGGAGGGGAACTTCAGAGAGTCGGACGGCAGTAGGAGCGGCATGAACATACTCCACTTGAGCCGGAGCTTCGATGATATCTCCAAGGAACTTGGTTTGGACGTAATCGAACTAATCGATAAGATGCAAGTTTCCCTTGCAAGGATGCGGAAGGTTCGGGAAAATAGGGAAAGACCTTTGAGAGATGACAAGGTCCTCACGGATTGGAATGGCCTCATGATGGTCGCTCTCGCCAAGGCCAGTCGAGCCATTGATTCTTGCGAACTATCGAAAGCAGGTGAGAAGGCTGCTCGATTCATTCTGGAGAAGATGTCGAGGACCGGTCTAAGGCACAGGTACCGGCAGGGAGAGTTGTCCAAGGAAGTCTTCATTCAGGATTACTCCTTCTTCATATGGGGCCTCATAGAACTCTATCAAACAACTTTCGAAATCTCTTGGCTCGAAAGAGCAGTCGCTCTAACGAAGGAGATGCTCGATCGTTTCTGGGATGATGATCTTGGATTCTTCCTCCTATCCCCAAAGGAAGGGGAGGATATGATATTTCAAAAGATGGAATCGTACGATGGTGCGATTCCGTCTGGCAATTCCGTCGCTTTCCTGGACCTCGTTATGATATTCAGGATAACTGGGGACACTGGAATTGAAGCGGCGGCCAAGAAGCTAGCCCAAACCTACTCAGGAAGGGTCGTTGATAACCCTATGGCTTTCACCCTTTTCCTAACTGGATTGGACATGGTACTCGAGCCATCCAGTGAGGTGGTCATTGTGGGTGATCCCATGTCAGATGATGTTGGGGAGATGATCTCTGCGATTAGAAATGCGTACCTTCCAGAAGCAATAGTGATGATCAAGAGTGACGATTCGCTTTCAAAAATAGCGCCCTTCACTGAGCACATGATGACCAAAGAGGGAGAGGCCCAGGCCTATGTGTGTTCGGGGAGATCGTGCAGAGCCCCAACCAGCTCAGCTGATGAGATGTTGAGATCCATGATTGGGAAATGACAATATCTTAGGGCTACGCCTTCATCTCTAAGTGCGAAATTAATTTATTTAACGCATTGAAATATCTCATTCGGATCCGGCCTTCGAACAAGGAATGTTCCGCTGATCAGGGAGAGGAATAATGTCCAAGTGGTTCTATATCAAGCTGGCAGCACTGTTCGGTGTACTATCAGCATTGACCTACTTTTCCCATTACCTGATCTTTCATGATGTCCATCACATTTTCATCTACCTGATAGGTGACCTTGGATTTATGTTCCTGGAAGTATTGCTGATAACTCTGGTCTTCCATGAGCTGCTAAGCAGACGCGAGAAGAAACAGATACTAGAGAAGCTGAATATGGTTATTGGTGTATTCTTTAGCGAAGTTGGAACAGAACTCCTGAAATTCTTCTCCGACATGGACCCACAGGAGGACAGGATCAGTAGGGAGCTTTTCATTACCAAAGACTGGACCAATGAGGGATTCACTACCGTAATAGCCAATGTAAAAAGTACCAAGTTCGAGATTGACCCCCTCAGAGGAGATCTTCCAGGACTTCAGAAATTCATGAGACAGAAGCGTGAATTCCTTATCCGGTTGCTTGAGAACCCAAACCTTCTGGAACATGAATTGTTCACGGACTTACTATGGGCAGTCTTCCACCTTGGAGAAGAGCTTTCTGCCAGGAAGAGTATCGAGGAATTGGGAACCCCAGATATAGGGCACATCAGGGGTGACATTAGTCGTGCATACGGTCGACTTATTGAAGAATGGCTTGAATACATGATGCACCTCAAGAACAACTACCCGTATCTCTTCTCACTGGCTATGAGGACCAATCCCTTCGACCCATCTGCCCATCCAGAGATAACCGAGTGATCTTGGTCAAGAAATGGTTGACTTGTGGTACACCGACATTAAGCTTGATCCATATTGATCGGCGAGAAGAAGGTGACCCGCCTGAGGGAAGCAGAGGTCTGAGTGAGTTTCTGAGGAGGGTGTAACATTCCCTTCTGCCTCGACCTCAGTTGATGGGTCTATGTTGGATGATACATCCAATATATAGGTATATGATATTTATTGATTTCCAGCATCGATTTTGAATTTTTCAGACTAAATCATCGAATTACATTATATCTAGCGCTGCAGCCACTGCCCCGTTCTCAGCATCATCGAAATTCTTGGCTGTCCCGATTATGATCACATCTCCTTCCTTGAGATTAAAGAGCTCTCGCAGGACTCTGGCGTCTGCTGGCTGTTCCAGGTCAAGGTTGTAGTCGGGTGGAATGATGAGGGTTCCCTTCTTGATCACGATGGTGGTCGCGCCATCCGCCCCTGCCTTGATTGCGGAATCCCTCTGCTGTATTCCACTGGCGATCATATTGGCGGAACTTCTCACCTGAACGGCGACGTTGCTATCGCTGAGGGACATATCAGTCGAGGGAAGCCTTTCCACCTTCATGGGAATGCCCTCTAAGAAATAGCTACCACTTTTTGTTATCTGAATGCCCGTCTGCCTAACCTCGATAAACCCCTTGTCCCTGAGGAACTCCAGGATTGTGCGAATGCTTCCTTCCCCGATCCCAATGCTGTCAGCGAGGGATTTCCTGCCACGGCGCTTGCAGTCTGAAAGTTGTGAGAGGGCCCTATATACATGATGATCACCGAAGCGATGTATAGGGCCGTACTCCTTGAGATCGATGAGTTTCATTAGTCAGAAAACCGCAATCTCACCATTTACAATTTTCTTCGTCACTTCCTCGATATTGTCCAACCAGAACGCGGCAATAGATTCAGACTCCTTGTACCATTTGGCACAATTGGCCCCCTCTTCCATGATCAGCTGGATGCTTGCGGTATAGGGTTGATTGATAGGCTTTCCAATCTGGGACAGAATGCGCACCCTCACTTCTTCGATATCTCCACATGCCTCCTCAGCGATCTGATTGGATATCACATTGGCCAGGATGTTGTAGAGTTTACCTACGTGGGTGACCGGATTCTTTCCCGCTGCCGCTTCCATGCTCATCGGCCTGAAGGGAGTTATCAACCCGTTGACCCTGTTGCCACGACCCACTGAGCCATCGTCTCCATTCTCCATAGATAGCCCAGTAACAGTGTTGTAGAAGATGCCGTTTTCATAATCATCAGCGGTGTTGATGTAGACAACAACCTCGTTGTCGGTGATTCCGCTGGCAAAATCAAATGCCTTGTCCTTGACCTCCTCTATGATGGAGACATAGGCGTCCTTGTCGTCGATGTACTTGTCGACCATGGCGCATGCGATGGTCAGGGTGATCGTATCGTTGAACCTCGAGGCCATTACCTTCACATCTTCCCCCGTTCCCTTCACTTTCTTCTTGAGGGAGTTGTTCATGAACCTCTCTGTCTCTAGGACCACCGTCTCGGTCTGGCTAAAGGGAGCGAATCCCACACCGAATGAGGTATCGTTTGCTAAAAGCTTAGCCGAGGAGTAGACTCCTGTAAGGTCTACGCTTCCCCTGCTGATCTTGGTGTCAAGGGTGACATCGGATTCGAAATCAAGATTGGGGAAGTATTGTTTTAGATAGTCGCCGGCGGCATCGCGGGCCACTTTTCGATAGGGGAGCCGCTCTCCATTCACCTCAGTGGTCGCCCTTCCGACAAGCAGGATGTATACGGGGTCAAGGACTTCCCCTCCACCGAACTGGGGTGCGGATTGACCTCCCACGATCTGGGTCTCGTCAGTGTTGTGATGCAATATCTGGTCAAACTCCTTCAAATACATCTTGCACAATGCTCGGCTCACTGATTCGGCCAATCCATCTGCGATGCTGTCAGGGTGCCCTATTCCCTTTCTCTCTACAAGTTCGACTCTTTGCTTATATACCGGTGTATAATCGATCTCTTCAACCACGATGTTCTTTGACATTGAATATCACCTTCTTCAATCAAGATCTGCTATCCAGGTGGAATATCGACATTAGCCAGTAATCCTGGAAGCATCCCATAGAATCGTCGTAATATTTACTTGCATATATAGGTGATTGACAGGATTATTCAAATATGAATAGGAACATGGTCTATTGCCATGTTCCCTCCTCCATCAAAAATTAGGCAGTTACGTCTAGGCACGGATATGACTCAATCTGAGCTCGCAGCGAGGTCGGGCGTCAGCCAGTCTACAATAACTAAGATAGAGAGAGGCACTATCCATGGTTCATACGAGGCCGTCTCAAGCATCTTCAAAATACTCCAGGAGGAAATGGACAAACGTCGTGCTGGAAGGAAGGTCAAAGAAGTAGCCACCATAGACGTGATAAGCGTACAGGTATCGGACAACTTGAGGAGAGCATCAGAGATCATGAGGGAAAGGGGGTTCTCCCAACTTCCGGTATTTAACGGAAAGATACACGTGGGAAGCGTTAGTGAAAGGGGTGTACTCCGTCTTCTACGCGAGGGGACAAGTATGGCCGACTTAGGTGAACGAAGCGTGGAGTCCAGCATGGAAGATGCGTTTCCCATCGTCAGTGAGGAAACCTTACTGGAGACAATCACCCCCCTGCTCTCACATTCAGGCGCTGTTTTAGTGGCGGACAGGGGAGATATCACCGGGATCGTCACCTCATCAGATATTCTGAAGCTGATCTAATTGGCCTGATAACGATAAGATTATCTAATTTCAAAGGAATAATTTCTAACGGTGGGGACGCTTGTCCAACTTCAGTTGCCCACGTTGTGGTGAACCTATTTGGGAGTGGTCCAAGTACTGTTCCAGATGCGGTTGGAAACTTCCACACAAAGAACATGCGGGACCGACTTATCAAGAGGCTCAATACCCAAGATCGAATTACCAGGAATCTTATTACCCGCCGCCCTACCATAGACCATGGGTAAAGGAGAAGGATCCCGGTACTGTGCTCTTAATAGCCCTCATCCTAGGAATAATAGGATTCATGGGAATTGGTCACCTATATGTAGGAAAAATTGCGAGGGGGATCGCCCTCCTCATTTTCGGATTGATAATCGTTCCCATGTTCGTTGCTGTAATGATGTATCTGATGGTGAGCGGTATAGGCTACATTGACGAAACCGTGATCGTTCCCTTCATAGTCTTGACCGTAATATGGCTGATAGTCCTTATCTGGCAGACCTATGATGCCCATGAACTGGCCAAGCAGTATAATCACGTCCTAAGGACCACGGGGTTACCCCCATGGTGACTTCATTGGTCCGATAGATGATTACTACAAGGAAAGCCTGCCCTCCTCATCCACCTCTGTGAACGGATTCCAAGCTACTTCCCACAAGTGACCGTCCACATCTCGAAAGTATGAAGAATAACCTCCCCAGAAAACGTCTTGAGGCTCCTTTATTATGAATGCTCCAAGACTCCTGACTCGTTCGATCATATTATCGACATCATTCTTGGAACTCATGTTCAGGGCCAACGTTATGCCTCGAAACCCACTTCCTCCGGGGGGCATACCTACATCATCCGCCAAAGCATCCCAGAGGTAGAGACCGAGAACAGTGCTTCCAGTTCGGAACCAAACAATATTGTCATCGCTCTTTTCCGACCGGTCAAATCCAAGCGCTTCGTAGAACTCTGCTGCTTTCTGGATTTCCCGAACTCCCAGGGTGATTATGCTTATCATTTTCATTGAGTTGGCTCCCTCCAATCTCAATTCCATTTCTTTGTATGAATATTCTCCTGACCTGATCACTCCTTTGAGCGGATCTCGATTGACATCAGGTCCTCCGCAACAAAAGTATTGGGGAATATGGCCCGGGCTTCGTTCTCCAGAAGCGAAACGTCCTCGTAACGATTGGAGATGTGGGTAAGATAGAGGGAATCGACTCCCGCTTCTTTCGCGATCTTGGCAGCCCCTTCTGCCGTAGTGTGACCATACTCCTCGGCCTTGTCCGCCATGTCCGAGGCATAGGTGCTCTCGTGTACCAACACATCGGCTCCAGCAGCAGCCTGGATCATGCTCCGGCATGGCGAGGTATCTCCAGAGATAACTATCTTCCTGCCCTTTCTCGGAGGACCAATGACCATGTCTGGAGAGTACTTCCTTCCTTCCACTTCAACGGTCTCCCCGGCTTGGAGCCTTCTGTAAAGCGGTCCTTCGGGTATACCGAGTTCCTTCGCCCTATCCAGGTTGAACCTGCCCCTTCGCGGTTTCTCCTCAAAGACGTAACCCAGTCCTGGAACTCCATGCTCTATATCCACTGCCCTGACCGTATATTCTTCGAAATCAAGGAGGTCATCGCTATTCAATTCACCCACATGAATCTCGAAGCCCCTGGCGAAATAGCCCATCTGAACCATGTCCTTCATAATCTTGACCATGCCCTCCGGGCCAAAAATGTAAATTGGAGAATCCCTCCCCATGAAACCCATGGACTGAAGGATGCCCGGCAATCCAAGGAAGTGATCCCCGTGGAAGTGGGTGATGAAAATTTTATCAACCTTCATGAACGAGAGGCTGGACATCATGAACTGTCTCTGGGTGCCCTCGGCGCAATCGAAGAGAAGAACTTCAGAGCCGTAATGGATTGCTGTTGAGGTTAGATTCCTATCCACCGAGGGAATGGCACCGCTGGTTCCCAGGAAGACCAATTTCACGCTCCAGCTATGCATCCCTGATTATATAGGAATTACCGAACCGTTTCTGGGTCCACCGATCACCCCAGACGAATAACGCCAGGGCTATTGCGGCCATCGTCGCTGCCATGAACATGGCACCGTGGTATCCATAAGCATATGAGATGACTCCTCCAACCATCGCGCCGATGATGGCCGAAATGCTGATTGATGACTGAAGCAGTCCGGCAGAGGTTCCCTTCTCTGGATTCCTGACAAGGATGTAGTTCAGGGACCCTATGTATATGCAGGCCCAAGCAGTGGCGAGGACCACCTGCAGGGGAAGTATCTCCCAGAAGATGTGGATACGAGTGAAGAGGATAAAAACCGTGGTGGAGAGGATTAGACCGGCAGCCATCAGATAGGTTGATCGGAAACGCTCGATGAGCTGCATGGCGGTGAACTGCACTACCGCATTGGTAGCGTAGATCACCCCTATGAAGAAAGGTTCTGCCCCGATATCCTCAAGGAATATCGGAAATGTTACCCAGACCATATTTGCCCCCGTGTGTCGAATGATCACAGCCGCATAGATCGGGAAGTTCTTCTTCATGATCTCCAAAGGGAACAAGGGGACCTTCTGATGGATTTCTTTCCCAAAGGGTAGAACCATAGAGATCAGGAAGGCCACTGCCATCAGCAGAGATGAAGCGAGGAAGATGAGGTTGAAATCTCCAATGAAACCCGCTACGAGCACACCAAAACCAAAGCCGAGTGAGCCGAAGGCGCTGAACCTTCCAATCTTCCCCTTCGCATCGAAAACGTAGACAAGTAGTGCGGAGGGAAACATGCCTGCACAGAATCCGACCAGTACCCTGGCAATGATCAAGGAGAATGTATCAAAAGCCAGAATTTGGAGTGCAAGCGATATTATTGAGAGGAGGAGCCCTGCTCTGAGGATCATCCTCCGCCCGTGAACGTCAGATGCCCTACCGAAGATATAGGCCGAGATGAATAGCGCAAGGGAATAGAACGCCACGATGAAGCCAATCTCGATGTTGGTCGAGCCAAACTCGTCACGCGCCAGGTTTGGAATGAGAAGAATGGACGCGAACAGTCCAGCGGTCGAGAAGAATTGAATAGCCGATGGCTTCATTGGGCCCCGAATCCTCGGAGCAATTAATAATGATTGGGCTATCTTCCTAGAGCCTCGAGCTTGCGGTCCGCCTTGGATGCTTTCTTGTACTCCTTGTAATGTTCCTTGCACAGGTGGACCTTGCCCCGGGATTCTTCAATATCCAGGCCAGCTTGCTCCACCTTCTTGGCAGAAATTGAACGTTCCATGGGATTGTCACACCCCTCTATGTCACACGTCTTAACCGAATCATCCCTTTGCTTGGCCATGCTGACGTTCAATCATTTTTTTGGGTAAAAGCTTTACTCTTGAATTTCCGGAGCGATGGACGCACCATCGACAACCTTAAGCGAATGGGGCTCCAATTTTTATTATGGAGGTACGCCCATGGAAATTAAGAAGATACTAGTCGGAGTGGACGGTTCGGAGAATTCCCTCAGGGCGGTAGAGTTCGCCTCGGAGATTGCTACCAGATTCAATGCGTCGGTGACCTTACTCCTGGCCATCGCGCCATCTGACGCGGTACTTTTCAGTGGAAAGGACACCTACCTCCCAGAGAGCGAGGGGATTCACCAGATAAGGCTGAGGAATGCCAAGAACATCCTGAATGAGAAGGGAGTGGCGATGGAGGAGCGGGTGGAACTCGAACATCCTGCCCAGGCCCTCATAGAGGCTTCCAAGGACTTTGACTTGGTAGTGGTTGGTTGCAGAGGACTTAGCGGCATCAAGGGATTTCTGATGGGTAGCGTTTCCAGCAAGGTAGTGCATCATTGCAAGAGGCCGGTCATGGTTGTCCCGTGAAATCTGTTGGACCAATAGCAATCAATGATCACGGCTTTAGAGGTCCTCCATGACATTATTCCCCACCAGATTGAAAAAGGAGATTTTGATAGACTAATATTATTTGCGGGCGATCATTGTGTCTATCCCTATGGAGAACGGCGTGGTATCAACGAAGTTGATGGTTGGGGGAGCGAATCTCCTTCAGTTGATGCCCTGGGAAACATATTCTTCACCACATTCGGGGATCAGGAAGGTTCGTCCCACGCATACGCATCGGATGGTGAAAACGGCGAGACGGTCCTGAACTTCTTCCCGTTTCTCGTCGCATTTCTGATGGTGTTTGGTGTGGCACTGATTTCCGTTGCAGCAGGTCCTAAGATGCAATAGTCCGCTTTGAGGAAACGCAAAAAGGGGATATCTCTCAGAAACATTATTCTACACTCTTTCCGATTCACGCCGGATGATCAAGGTTGCCCCTTCCATACTCTCGGCGGACTTCAGCAAGCTAGGAGAAGAGGTTAAAAGAGTTGAGAAAGCCGGGGCGGATTGGGTCCATGTGGATGTGATGGATGGAAATTTCGTTCCCAATATAACCATCGGCCCGGGAGTGGTGAAGGCGATTCGAGCGCACACCGGTCTTCCATTCGATGTACACCTCATGATACTGAGGCCAGAGAACTATATAGAGAGCTTCTCAGAAGCTGGGGCTGACCTCATCACGATTCATTTGGAGTCATCCGACAAGGTTGAAGAAACCCTTGAGAAAATCAGGGTAATGGGTAAGAGACCGGGGGTCTCGTTGAATCCAGAAACATCATTTCATGAAGTCGTTCCCTTCATTGAGGAAATAGATCTCCTACTCATAATGACGGTCAATCCAGGATTCGGTGGGCAGACTTTCATGCACGAGGTCGTGCCCAAGATCATCGAGGCGAGGAGATTCATCGCCGAAAATGGTCTTGAGGTGGATATCGCGGTGGATGGTGGAATCAACGCAGCGACTGGAAAGATAGCGGTCGAGGCGGGAGCATCCGTTTTGGATGCCGGAAGCTCACTATTCGGAGCAAAGGACATGGCCGCGGAGATCGCCAAATGGAAGCTCTACTGATCACACCATGTATCTAGCATCGTACACATCAGAGGGGAATGCGAAGGGCATTGACTTTATCTGACTGGCCGTCAGGCCGTACCTGATGGCCATCCCGAAGATGTTTATCACCTCATCTGCACGGTTACCCATGATGTGTGCACCCAGTATTCGATCGGTCGCCTCTTCTATGAGAATCTTGTACTCCGAGTGGCGGACCATCACCCTTCTTGAGGAATGCGTGTCGGTCATGTCCCCTCTCTTGACCTTATACTTCATGCCACCAGCAGCACACTCCTTCTCATTCATGCCCACGCTGGCCATCGGGGGCGTTGTAAATACCACGGTGGGAATACCCTCGTAGTTGGCCTCCATTCTATTACCCTTGACCAGATTCTCCCCTACCACGTAAGCTTCCATATCCGCCACTGGACTCAGGGGCATTCCTTCTACTGTGGCATCCCCAACGGCGTAGACGTTGAGGTTGGAAACACTCTGCATGTGACTATTCACTTCAATGCCCCTTACATCATAGACGACATTGGCCGCCTCTAGGTTCAAAGTACCAATGTTGGGAATCCTTCCCGCACCGTGCACTACCATGTCCGCCTCTACCATCACTTCTCCTTCCCGCCCACAGCGGGCCTGGATGGAATTTTCCCTCCTCTCAAGATATCCAAGGGGCGCATTGATTCGAACATCGATGTTCATATCCTCCTTGAAAATGTGAACAATTCTCTCAGACAGGTCCTCATCGAAATGTTTCAGAACCCTGGAACCACGTTGAACAATGGTGACCTCAGCTCCCGCTATGGCGGCCACCTGAGCGAATTCGAAAGAAATGTATCCTCCTCCGATAAAGAGGATGCGTTGAGGAAGTCTTTCCAATTCAAGGAATTCGTCGCTGGTGATCATGAGTTCTTCCCCTGGCAAGCCCAAAGTTTGGGGAATTGCTCCTGTAGCAACCAGTATTTTTCTTGCTTCTATGACCTCACTCCCAACCTTCACAGATGACTCGTTGACGAAACTTGCTTCTCCCCTGAAAACATCGATGCCAAGCTGCTGGTAGCTCCTTGCCCTATCGCCTGGTATGTGATCGGTGAATTCCCTCTTGAAATCCATCAGCTCTGACCAGATCAACCCCGAACCTTGAGAGATTCCTTTTCCCTTCATCCTTCGAACTTGATCTACGACCGCGGCTGCAGTGGTAAGGACCTTCTTTGGATTGCAACCCCTGAGGCCACATGTCCCTCCCATCTCGCGGTTCTCGGAGATCGCCACTCTCAAACCGTAGCGAGCGCATTTCTCGGCAGCCTTGTTCCCTGCTACCCCAGTGCCTATGACCATCAGATCGTACATTTCGGACATGAGCCTCATATATGAAATCCCAAGACAGGATAAAACCCTTCTGAACGTCTCCAATGCCTCAAGAACACCGAATTGTTGAGAAGGTAGGGAATGGCATATGCATGACATTGAAGCTGGTTTTAGATATCTGGCTTCACTTGAATGTATCATCAAATTGCATAATTTGATTTCTTGAATTCATGCAAAGTTTCAATAATGACTCCTGCCATTCCGCGGAAGGTACCTCAATGAGTGAGTTCACCAGCAACCGATTCATCATTCTGCTGGCCGCGGTCTTTCCCATCATGTTACTCGCCGCCGCGGTCTACCTCCAGTCAAGCATCTGCATAATTATCTCAATCTTCATCTGGATCGGGGTTGTTATCATCATGCTCTACATTCCCCATAACCGGAATGGAAAGAATTCGTGATCCTCAGCCGGTCATTATTAGTCAAAGTGAAATATCGAGGTGTCCATTGTAAGGACTGATAGCATGGGCGTGAATCTCTCGGACATAGTTCCCTTCGAGGAAATTGAGATCGAGGACCTTAGGGGAAGGACGATTGCCATCGATGCCTACAATGCAATATACCAGTTCCTCTCTGTGATTAGACAGCCGGATGGTACTCCACTCAAGGACTTCAAGGGCAGGGTGACCTCACATCTTTCGGGACTTCTGTACCGCAACGTCAACCTTATCGAATCTGGCATTCTCCCCGCATACGTCTTCGATGGCATCCCGTCAAAACTCAAGAAGGACACTATCGCCGAGCGAGGAGAGAGGCGAGCAAAGGCTCAGAAGGAATGGAAGGACGCGGTGGAGAGGGGTGATCTAGAGGTAGCATTCTCCAAAGCCACCCAGTCATCCAGGATCACCAACGAGATAGTCGAATCGTCCAGAATACTGCTGACCTATCTCGGAATACCTGTGGTACAGGCTCCAGAGGAGGGGGAAGCTCAGGCTGCATTCATGGCTTCCAAGGGGGATGTCTGGGCTGCTTCTTCTCAGGACTTCGACTCCCTGCTTTTTGGAGCCCCCAGACTGGTAAGGAACCTCACACTCACGGGAAGAAGGAAGCTTCCAGGAAGCAGGAGGTACCGCACCGTGAATCTAGAGATGATAGAACTGAACAAAGCCCTTGAGCATCTTGGGGTGACAAGGGATCAGCTCATAGACATATGCATCATGATGGGCACCGACTTCAACCCAGGTATAAAGGGCATAGGGCCAAAGAAGGCCCTGACCCTAATAAAAGAGTATGGAGATCTGGAGAGATCCCTGGATGCAAAGGACCTTATGATCGAATCCTTCAAGGAGATAAGAAGCATCTTCCTGGATTACGAAAAGATGACCGAATATGACCTAACCTGGAAGCCGGCCCAGAGGGAGAAGGTGATGGAATTCTTGGTGGAGGAACACGACTTCACACCCGGGAGGGTAGAAAGTGCCTTGAATAAGCTGGAGTCTGAGAGGGAGGAAAAGCGAGAACAGGCGGCTCAGTCCAAGTTGGATATGTTCTCTTAATTTCCGGGTTTGTAATTATTATCCGAATGTACACTCTCATGAAAAGTATTATCTGGCTCGGAGAAATTTGTTCTCTGGCATATTTGAGATTACGGTTGCCAGAACAGTAATCTTTTAAGGGGAAATCGTGCTTTACGCTCAGAGGGTTAACGGGATGATCAAACAAGTCCAGTCCAGTTACAATCCAAGGAACCTAGAAGAGAACGTTCAGGAGTACTGGGCAGAGAATAACATTTACAAGAAGGTCAAGGATTCGAAGTCCAACTACCCCGATTTCTACTTCGTTGACGGGCCTCCATACACCACTGGTGCCATCCACCTTGGCACTGCTCTAAACAAGACCATCAAGGATGTGATCCTAAGGTACAAGAGGATGGGGCGTCACAATGTCCGTGACCAACCTGGATATGATATGCACGGACTACCCATTGAGGTCAAGGTGGAGAGATCCATAGGAGTGAAGAGCAAGGGTGAGATCGAGGAATATGGAATTGATAAGTTCGTCTCCACCTGCAAACAGTTCGCCCTTGACTTCCAGAAGAGCATGACCGAGCAATTCAAGGAGCTCGGGGTCTGGATGGACTGGGACCGACCTTACATGACGCTCAACCCCAGCTATATAGAGGGGGCGTGGTGGACACTGAAACGCGCCTATGACCGGGATATGCTTACCTCAGCAGAGAGGGTGCTCTCGTGGTGTCCCAGGTGCGAAACCGCTCTGGCCGAGGCTGAGATCGAGTACTCAGATGAGAAGGATCCTTCTATCTATGTCCGCTTCAAACTCAAGGACCAAGACGCCGCCCTTCTGATATGGACGACAACCCCATGGACACTTCTGGCCAACATGGCGGTGGCGGTCCAACCTGACTTCAGGTACGTCAGGGTCAGATATCTGCGCGAGAACGGAGATAGCCTCACTCTGATCATTATGAAAGATCTGGTGGAGCCCATTGGTATAATGACCGAATGGGATGAATACCAGATTCTGGAGGAGATGACTGGTAAGGACCTGATAGGGCTGGAGTATATTCCACCCTTCGCAGAGGAGGTTCCATATCAATCCAAAGTCACAGGGGAATGGATCCACAAGGTAATCCCCTCAGAGACTGTAGAGGCGGAGAACACTGGTTTGGTACACATCGCCCCTGGACATGGTCCAGAGGACTTCGAACTCGGCCAAAGATACGATATTCCACCATTCTGCCCCGTGGATGAGGGTGGTAACTACACGGAAGAAGCGGGCACTAGATATGCCGGTATGTTCGTCAAGAAGGCGAACGAACTCATCATGGAAGATCTTGAGAAGAATATGCTGATGTTCTACAGAACCACTGTGGATCACAGGTACGGCCACTGTTGGAGATGTGAATCAAATATCATATACAGGACCACGAGACAGTGGTTTCTTCAGGTCACAAAACTCAAGGACCTAATGCTCTCAGAGGTGGACCGGGTACGATGGACACCCGACTGGGCCGGTTCATCCCGTCAGAGAGATTGGGTGGCCAACGCTCGTGACTGGTGCATTTCAAGACAGAGGTATTGGGGAGTCCCCATTCCAGTTTGGACCTGCCCATGCGGGGAGATGAAGGTAGTTTCTTCGCTCAAGGAACTGGAAGGTGCTGAAGGATACCGTGAGGACTTGGAACCTCACCGGCCCTGGATCGATGAAGTGCATATCGAGTGTGAGAATTGCGGTGGCCCCATGTCCCGTGTACCCGATGTGCTAGATGTTTGGTTCGATGCCGGTGTTTGCTCTTGGGCGCAACTGGACTTCCCAAGCAACACGGATAAGTTTGAGCGCTGGTGGCCCGCAAGATGGATCGTGGAAGCTCACGACCAGACTCGAGGTTGGTTCTATTCACAGCTTGCATCAGGATGCATAGCCTTTGATCGGGCACCATACGAAAGCGTTCTCATGCATGGCTGGGTCCTCGACCCCAATGGGGAGAGGATGTCCAAGAGCAAGGGAAACGCAATTGAGCCAAAGAAGATCATGGATGAGTTCGGAGCGGACGCGCTTCGCTTCTACCTGCTGAGAGCAAATGCACCCTGGGAGGATCTCTCGTTCCAGCACGAAGGGGTCAAGAACGCCAGAAAGATGCTCAATATCCTCTGGAACGTCTTCAAATTCGCCGCGACCTACATGTCCATAGATAACTTCAATCCAGATTCAGTGGAGTATCGCAGTCTTGGTGGAGCACTTCACCCAGAGGACCAGTGGATGATCTCCAAGACCGAGAAGATAAAGAATGAGATGGCCAAGTACCTCAACTCCTACGAGCTCCATCGCGCCTGCAGAACTCTGGAGGACTACATTGTGGAAGACCTTTCCCGTTGGTATGTTCGTCTTATCCGGGATCGCATGTGGAAGGAAGAGGGAGACCTGGACAAGCTCGCAGCATACAAGGTACTTTACGATTCATTGATGACCGCCACCAAACTACTTGCCCCGATCTGCCCACATATCACGGAGGAGATATACCGCCACATGGACGGGACCCTAGAATCCGTCCACATGATCGATTGGCCCACTCCTGACCTCACCAGGGTCTCCGAGCGTCTAGAAGCCTCCATGCAGTCGGCACAGGAGCTGGTAGAGATCATCGCAGCCGAAAGGCAGAAGGTGGGTCTGAAGCTCCGCTGGCCTCTGAAGAGGGTCGTCATCCGATGCAGGAGCGAGGAGATGATGCGCTCGCTGAAGACCCTGGAGAATGTTATACAATCTCAGGCCAATGTCAAGAAGGTAGAGATGCTAGCTCCCGGCGAGGAGTGGGATGAGATGATCCTTTCGGTCATTCCCAACCCTCATGCCATAGGAAAGGTGTACCGCCAGTGGAGCTCGAAGATCGCAGTCCTTCTGAAGAGCAGACCGGCCAAGCAAATCAAGGATAGCATATCAAAAGGAGAGTACCAGCTCGGTATCGAGGGACAGATGGTGAAGATCGAACCGAACATGGTATCCTTTAGCTCTTCCCTTCCACCTGACATCATAGAGGTCCAGTTCTCAGAGGGAGACCTATTCATCGATTTCATGGTCACTCCCGAGATCAAAGCCGAGGGTTTCGCCAGGGAGCTGGTGAGGCGTATCCAGCAGATGCGCAAGGACATGAAGCTGGATGTAGAGGAATTCATCTCCACGGAGGTGAAGGCCTCAGCGACCATGACGGAGTACTTCAAGGACTGGAAAGAACACATCATGAAGGAGACCAGATCCAGGAACCTCATATTCACTGATAAGCCCGAAGGAGAATACGCCGTTGACTGGAAGGTAGAGGGGGGAGACATCCACATTTCAGTGACCTCGCTCAACCTCAAGGCCAGCATTGAGAATCTCATGACCATTCCTGGTCTTTCGCAGAACGCCGCTCTGGTACTCATTGATGCGGGCATCAACCGTATGGATGAGCTCCGGAACAAAGACGAGGAGTATCTCGAGGACATAAAGGGAATCTCTAGCTCCGATTTGAAGAAGATCGTCGATTTCCTCGAAGCGAGACCCGATGAAGGAGAGAAATGTCCCAGCTGTGGAGCGATCGTGGGCAAAGATGATGCGAAGTGCTCCGGTTGCGGTGCTTCCCTTAAAGAGGAGGGGGCACCCATGGAAGAGATAGTCGAATATCTCATCTCCATACCGAATGTGACCGAGGATCTGGCGGTAAAGATCTACCAGGCGGGGTACGACTCGGTTGAGAAGATCAAGAATGCCAAGATCGACGACCTTGAGAAATTGGGGGCCGGCGACATAGCAGAGGATATCATCAGCTACTCGCCCAAGGTGAAGCTCAAGAAGGAGGAGGCTGTCAAAGAACCGAAACCGACTCCAGAAGGGGAGAAAGCCAAGGAGCTCGTACTCGAGGGAGGTTTCACCTATCTCATCAAGGAAGAGCGTTCCAAACGTTCCTACGAGATGTTCCAGAATGCCCTCAACGAGGGTTTGAAGGGGTTCTGTGTCACCCGCAATTATCCGCTTAAGATAAAATCCAAGTACGATCTGGGCGACACACAGATGTTATGGCTGTCCTCCATCGGAAAGGAGAACTCTCTCAGACCCAAGGACCTGGAGAAGCTTTCATTCGCACTCGACCAATTCGTCAGTTCAGAGGGCGGAATAATCCTACTGGATGGTCTGGAATATCTGATTACCAACAACAACTTCCTGACAGTCCTAAGGTTCATCCAGTCCCTTCGGGATCAGATCGCCATCAACAACTCAATACTGCTATTGGCACTTAACCCTTCAACACTTGAACCCTCGGAGCTTAACCTTCTGGAGAAAGAGGTCGACACCACGATCTAGAGAAGTCCCAGCCTTCTGAAGACATCGTCAAGTCCGGGAACCGTAGAGTAGTCCCTCAGCTCAAGCGGAGATATCCAGGCGTGATCCACGTGCTCCCAATCCGTGGTGATCTTCCTTTCACCTACGTCGAAGAGGAATGGATGCACGATCCAGGCTCTATCCTCATTCCTGATGGTTATCGGCTCCCCTTCCTGGACCAGAATCGGGTCATCTATGCCCGCCTCTTCCGAGACTTCTCGGAGGGCAGCCTGTTCTGACGTCTCCCCGGACTCGACGTAGCCTGAAATACCTGCCCACATGCCTCTGCAGGAACCGACATCATCGCTTCTTTGGAGTATGAGAACTTTCTGCTGATTCCGTAGAATGCTAGTCACCACATGGACTATCTCAAGAGAGGGGATCTCGAGCACACCTGAGTCCGCATCTACCTTCATGTGGTCTCCCGTCCGTATGACCGAGATATCGACGTTATCCACCATGGGTATCTCAGCCATTACCGCTCCAGTTGCCACGATGGGTTCAGCCATAGTGTTGATTATGGCTGAAGGGGCTTTTCCAGCTCTCTTCAAATCCAGCATCACGTATGACCCAACAGTGCTCCCCCTTCCCATGGGGAATACCAAGATTCTTCCTGAGATGCTCTCGTCAGAACCATCAGTGGTAAGAATTCCGGTAGAAGGGTCCACACCTCCCAGGAAACTGAAGGCCTGTTCCAAGACAAGTGCTGTGCCCTCGGCCTTACCCGGTGAGATTCCCCTACCTTTGAGTATCACGATATCAGCTCCAACAAGCCTTTTGTGGTATCGCAGACCACCTTTTGAGAGCACAATCCAGGAAGGTAATTGCAGGCCTTGGCCGAATTTGTGCCAGTGCATGTATGATGATCCTCTATGGGAGCCACCACCATGCAGGTATCGCAGACCACCTTCCCGAACCTCTCCAGGGTGGTCACCTCCTTGGGGCAACGCTCCTTCACCCATCTATTGGTGCAGAACCAGACCTCAGTGTCCCTCTTTCTCTCCTTTTTCTCTAGAATGGAGGCAATCTCTCTCATCTCAGCCTCGGAAAGATGGGGGCATCCCAGGGCTATAAGGTCTGGTTCCTTTCCGGAGCTAAGGGATTCCTTCGCCTTCTCAATATCCGAGGAGTCCACCCGGATCCTCTCCAGACCCTTGAGTTCGTGCCCATATTCAATTGGAGTGATACCTTCAACATGGAAAAGCGCAATGGCTCCCGCAGCGGCCATTGCTGCCGCCATGGTCTTAAGGCGGTCGGTGTTGGGGCAGATGCCTTTGAAATAGGGGACAGCGTTGCCAAGCCTCTTGCCTATAACCTGACCAAGTAGGGAGTGGGAGAGTATATCGTCCCCTATGTCAGCCTCCACGATCACACTGGGGTGACGGTTCTCCTCCAGGTGAAGGCCGTACAAGGGCGTCTTTCCAATGATTGCGGCCGAGAGGGCACCTGGACCCCCCTCCCGGTTGGTCCTGGCTCCAATAACGGAGTTCACAAAGGACAGGGCATTGGATTCTGCCCAGGAGACATGCTCACCCAATCTGGGCACGTTGTAGTGAAGATACGGTGTGCAGGTGCAACACGTTTGAACTCCCAAGCTGCTGTAGGAATCGATGATCGCCTTCTGTCTCTCAGCGAAGAGGGGATCTACTCCCATATCCCTCCATCTCTCGAGGTCCATTCCCGCGGGGTTCAGCGTGGTCTTGACTCGGATCTGGGCCTGACCTTCGAGAGAGTTCAAGAACTGAAGTCCTCCCTCACCAATGGTCTTGTAAGATACTCCAGAAAGATGGGCGGACGTGATGGGAATGAGCTTCTCGGCATCGAATATCTTGCCCAATGCCGTCAGGATCTCCATGGCCTTCTGCTGACCAGGACCCTCTTCACCGTCGAGTATATCCTCCTCCTGTCTCGTGAGAAACATCTGACTCCCCAAAGGGAAGAATGCGGTAATAACCCTTTGCTGCTGGCATGTGATGCAGAGGCATTGACACCGGATTTGAAGATTTCAATTTCATTTGAAATCCCAATAGTTAAATATTCAGATAACATTTCAAGAATACTTGAAATCCTAATTCAATAGCTCATCGGAGAATGGATCCAATGGAAACTAAGGTCGCTAGCAGGCTCTCGTTCTTGAATAGGTACCTAACATTGTGGATCTTCTTGGCAATGTTCATTGGAATAGGTATCGGTGCTTTGGTTCCAGGAATCGCAGACTGGCTCGAATCCTTGAGCATTGGTACAACCTCGATCCCCATAGCGGTGGGCTTGATTCTCATGATGTACCCACCGCTGGCCAAGGTGAAGTACGAGAAGCTGTCCCAAATGACTCGAAGGCCGGAGTCCCGGAAGATGTTCGCGACATCACTGATCCTAAACTATTTGGTAGGGCCAATGCTGATGTTCGCGTTAGCCTGGATTTTCCTTCCGGACCTTCCTGAGTATCGCATAGGTTTGATCCTCACCGGAATAGCGAGATGCATCGCGATGGTACTGGTGTGGAACCAGCTGGCAAAGGGAGATTCGGAATATGCGGCCGTTCTTGTCGCACTCAACTCGATATTCCAGATACTCCTGTACTCGTTCTACGCATACTTCTTGATATTCATCCTATCAGAGGCAATAGCACCAGGTTCCGGTGTCCCGGTCCAGATCTCGATATGGGACGTGGCGGTCTCCGTCCTGATCTATCTTGGAATTCCATTCGTCGCGGGCATATTGACAAGATACGTCCTTGTGCCAAGAAAGGGGGAGGAATGGTACGACAAGAAACTCATGTCAAAGTTGGGAAAGGTCTCGCTATTGGCTCTTCTTTTCACCATTGTGGTGATGTTCTCTCTCAAGGGCGAATACATACTAGAGCTACCAATTGACGTACTGAGGATAGCCATACCGCTTCTGATATACTTCATGATCATGTTCTTCCTTTCATTCTACCTGTCGATCCGATTGAAGTTCGATTATCCACATGCCGTGGCCCAGACCTTCACCGCAGCAAGCAATAACTTTGAACTGGCCATCGCTGTTGCGATTGCCGTGTTTGGAATATCGTCTGGGGTGGCTTTTGCCGCTGTCATCGGACCGCTAATTGAAGTGCCAGTGCTGATAAGCCTGGTCAGCGTGGCATTCTGGTTCCGCAGGAAGTACTACGATTCTAACGACAGGGTTATAGTAGATGCGGCTGCAGGGAAAGAATCCTAAATTGAAACTCTTTCAGTTATCCCCATTTCAGTCTCATCAATATCTGTATCTTTAAAGGGAAGAGTCGATTCCTCGCTCTCTCTCACCGCTATCGATTGCATCTACCAATCTTTAATGAGGTCCAAGGAGAACTCCCACATCTTGTCACCGCCCACTGAATTCACCTTTCTCCCGACCTCGATAGCCTCTTCCACCTGCTGTTTGGCTATTCCCAGCTGCTTCGCCTTTTCCAGATGATGGCGAAGGCATGGTTGACATCTGCCTGCTATCGATGCTGCGATGGCGGCCAGCTCTTTCACTTCTGGATCCATAAAATCACCTTTCAATCCTCGTTTTCACATTCTGGATCGAGCACTTACAATTCACTGATGCTCATAGATTCGATCTTATCCGTTCCGTGATTTGTGAAATAGTCACAGTATCGATATCAAGGTTGTAGCTCTTCTTTATTCCCAGTTCTGTAATGACACAGTGATCATGGATACTCACCCCAGCGAGATCGGCGGCCTTCTTGCCACACGCCACTGGGCAACCGTCGATGACCACCACTTTGCGGGCAGCCTTTGCCGTCTCGACGATGGTAGGGACATGTGCCCCTATTCCAGCCAGACAGGACATCTTAAAGCCGTTCCCATCGGAGAGTACCTTCGCAACCTCGTTTGCCAATTGGCCGACATTTGATGCTCCACTACAGGCCAGGATGATAACCGCATTTCCACCGCATGTGCACTTTGCACCACTCTGCACCTCGATCAAGCTCTTGCACCTCTTAGCCAATCGATCACCTCGGCGATAAACCCTTTGCCCAAAAAGTTGCTGCCATCAGAACGATGAGGGGAGGGAGCGGGCCTGTCGGGATTTTCATTCCCCTCATCAGGGATTTTGAACCCGGGTCTGAGGCTTTCCCCAGTCACGAGGAACTGCCGGAGGCCTCTGTGATATCCAAGCTACACCACAGGCCCGCCTAGATTGCGATGTTCGATTTCCTATTAAACTTTGCCCTCTATCCTGACCAAGCCAGAGAAATAGCTATTAAGTGACATTTCCGATCTTGACTAGATAGAAGTTATTTATAGCGAGTAGCCAATAATCCGAACATGCCTGGGCGATGGACCACAAGGTTGTCGGTCAAGCACCTGTTCGCCAAGAGAAAACCCATTGTTCTAATAATCTTGATCATCGTATTCTTGGTGATAGACGGGACGCTTGGCTGGTATATCGTGACCTATTCCATCGCTGACAAGGAGTTCGATGAAACCTCCCTGGACTTTGAGATACTGCAACTTGAACGCTCGTTGAACGACCTCGTGGTAGTCAGGTCGGAGCATTCGGTTCACATTCTCCTGGATGACACAAGCGAACTGCAGTTCTCAGGTGATCCTGTCGATTTCAACTTGGGGGATAGTAGTAACGCGATCGCGGTGCTGACAGACGATGACTTGATCCACTACTTCCCCCCCGGTCAAACATCGGAACAGTACTTCTTTGAATTGGAGGATGCCGTGGAGCTGATCGGCATTTATGAGGCTTACTCACCCATAGGCTACAGACCAGAGATGTTGGTTGCAGCCACAAGCAATGCCTCTGGAGATGCAGTCCATATGATCTCAATCGAAACGCAAGAAACAGAATGGACATATTATTTCAACTCCAGTATCACAATCACAGCAAGATCTGAAAATACTGGATATTTTTCAATTGTCTTGGAATCCAATGAAATATTTCATTTCGGCAGTTTCAGTTCTATTCCTAGAAGGATGTACCAGATCCCGAATATTGTTGATGAGGTCAAAGTCGCAGACTCCGGCATTTATTTATTCGTCCTACATGACAACGGTTCAAAGCTTTCTCATTTCTCCACCGTTTCCAGCAGCCCGATTTTCACAGTCGGTCTTCCAAGTGGTTCGGAGAACCTGCAACTTAGAAATGAGGCGAAATACGCCTATGTCCAAGTTGGTGAAGAGGTGCTCGAAATCGCTGATGGAAACGTGAGTTCCAAACTGTCGAAACCGGGGCTCATAACCTATGCGGTTCCCACGATTATTGACAGAATCTATATTTCAATACCGGGTGAGATACAAGGTTACAAAGATAGAGAATTACCTAACTGGAAGGGGCCCTCAAGCCACGAAGTCAATGGTCTGAACTCAGACGCCGGGGGGGATCTCATCATTGGGTGGGGCGAACGAGAACTGACAATGATTGATGACTCAAATATGCCCCTGGGCAACGAAGATCTCTGGACCCTCTTGGGATTCATGGTAATCTTCGAGTCTGCTCTCCTGATCATCTACGGCTGGTGGGACGAATTTCGAAATACAAGAAAGGAGACCCTCTATATCATTGTAATCGGAGCGATAGTCGGAATTCTTGTAGCTTACATCATTCCTGACCAGGATGCCATCGAATGGTATGGGGTCACGGCATACATATGCCTGGCTGCTGCTCTGGCTGCAATTTCCACCCTTATCTCCTTCAAGGTGGATGCAGGTCTGGCCAACATCGTGATAGGACTCGTGGTCGGCATAATCGCAGCCGTCCCCATCGCCCTGCTGGGCCACTTCCTCATGCAGCTCGGAGGCTTCCAATTCCCAGACTCACCATTCTACTCTCTCGCCAAGCTGATATACACTGGCTTGAAAATGGGAATAGTTGGTGGGATAATTGGCTGGTTAGCCCACAAGGTCATTCGCGGATGACCTGTACTGACATTGTATAAAATTGGACGAAGGGTGAGAAGGTTCACCGCTTCTTGAACTCTGTGTATCCGCACTTACCGCAGGAGATTCTATCTTCATGTTCGGCCAGAAAAACACCGGGACCGCATTTGGGGCAGTTTCTCCTATTCCTCTCAATCTTGTCATCCTTGATCTCGTAGTGGTCCTTCTTTGCCATGTCAATCACTCCTGCGACTCTCCGCCTTCAAGTTTGTTCCGGGCAAGCAGGTACTCCTTCTCGAACTTCTTTGCACTCTCAACGGAGTCGTAGACCTTTGCATAACCCTTGGTCAACTGCCGGCCAAACTCAGTATTCATCCTATCGATAATGACCGTGTCCTTCTTCACTCCCAGCGTACCAGCCAGTTGCGTCCTTATCTCGTCTCTGGTCGGGGTGCTGGCCCTCTCATGCTCTACGCTGAAGCTGACCTCGGTCCTCTCCAGAAGGGGGTTCTTCTTCTTTCCCTCGATCTCGATCTTCAATGGGATTCCTCCATCCTTGATATGAGTGATCTTGCGATTGTAATGGCCTCTTGGTCCACTTCGACCAGGACCACGCCTTTTCCGGGATATCCGTATACCACGCAGGATCCCAGCGGCGCCAATGCGATGCACACCAGCGTGGCCAGGTCTTCCTCTCCATCTACCAGGATCTTGGTGTTCTCCTTCCTAGCAATGGCCTCTTTGACCGCCCTTATGGTCTCCGACGTTACCATGGCAGGAGGGTTTCTCACCCTCACCTGATTACCATCCATCATGGCAATCCTCTCCTGGAGATCGATCCTCTCAATCCTCTCCGTCTTGCCATCGTAGATGGCTATTCTGGGCGTTATCCCGTTCCCAAGGAGGTCATAGGTGACCACATCACCTACAGATATTAGCATTTTGCATTTCCGGACGGCGGAAGGCACTTCGTCACCGGTCATCAGCTTGCCGTAGAGACGCCTGAATTCAGATCTCATCTTCTCCGGGAGTATCAGGTCGACCTCAGGTAGGTCATCTGACCCGGAGGGCGAACTTGCCGTTGACATGGATGCCCATCCTTTTGGCTATCTCGGACTTATTGTGGTCAACGATTATGACATAGCCGGTCCAATCCTTCGATGTTTCATTCCTACACAGGGGGCAGGTGTCCTCCTCGCTGATGAAGGAGCAGTGCTTGCATGCCTTGGGGTTCTTCATGCAGCATCACCCTTATTTTCCCTGTCTTCCTTGAGCCAATCCAACTTGCCTAATCCAGGCTGCCTCATTGTCAACCCGATCTTGCTTTCCCTGGGGCTCCGCTCGTTAAGGCTGAGAGCCACGATCCTAGCCCTGACCTTGTCACCGACCTTGAGGTCACGCTTGCTATCCTTTCCTATCAAGCGCTGGTTGTCGGTATCTACGTCGATGCGGTCATCCATGACCTGACTGATATGGAGAAGGCCATCCAGTGGTCCGAATCGTACGAAGGCACCGAACTTAAGCACCTCGCATACCGTGCCCTCTACAACCTCTTGGAGCAGGGGCCGGAACACGAGGGCCTCGAACTTCACCTTCTGATATACGGCACCATCGCCGTGGACTATGCGCCCAAGACCGAGGGGTTCCACGTTTCGGATGAGGACGGTGAGCATATCATTCTCCTCAATCCGACCCTCATAGGCCTGCCAGGTTAGCTCGCTAAGGACCTGATCCATGTCCTCGCCAAGCCTGTCAGGTGGAATGCGGACGACCCTTTCTCTCTCTGTCAACATGTACATGATATGCCCTCTAGTGTCTCACGGATATCAGAGCAGTTATTTAAAGGTTATACCTTATAAGAGATACTCTAAATTGCATCTGGATTGAATAAAAATTGAAAGGGGTTTCCCGGTTACGCCACAATGAACAGTGCGGCGAATACCAGGGTAATCGTGGACAGCAGCTTCACCAGGACATGCAAGGAAGGTCCAGCGGTGTCCTTGAAAGGATCTCCGACGGTGTCACCCACGACCGCGGCTGAATGGGCTTCGGTACCCTTTCCGCCGTGGTGGCCTTCCTCGATATACTTCTTCGCATTGTCCCAAGCGCCACCGCCGTTATTCAGGACGGTGGCGAGAAGCACTCCCGCAATCGTGCCTACCATGAGCATAGCACCGACGGCCTGAACGGTCTCTACTATCCCGAGGGAAGCGAAGAGAACGCCGAAAGCCACGGGGACCACTACGGGTAGGATACCTGGAAGTATCATGGCCTTAAGAGCGCCCTTGGTAGCGATGTCAACACACCTACCATACAAGGGCTTGGCTGTACCCTCCAGAATGCCAGGTATCTCCTTGAACTGCTTCCTCACCTCGTTAATCATTGCGTAGGCCGCCTTTCCGACAGCCCTGATGGCGAGTGAAGCGAACAGGAATACGAGCATAGCACCGATCATCGCACCGACGAACACGGGAGGCTGGGCCAGGTCGACTATGAACACTTCAGAGAGTGTCTTCCCCGTAATGTGGGCGACCTCCTCAAAGTACGCGGCAAATAGTAGGAACGCTGCGAGCGCAGCTGAACCCATGGCGTACCCCTTGGTGAGGGCTTTGGTGGTGTTACCAACCGCATCGAGCCTGTCGGTCCTAGCCCTGACATCATCGGGTTGGTTCGACATCTCGACAATACCACCAGCGTTGTCTGTGATCGGTCCAAAGGTATCCTCAGCGAGCACGAATGCACAGGTGGCCAACATACCCATTGTGGCCACAGCTGTTCCGTAGAGGCCAGCTACAAAAGAATCAACACCCGCAGGAGCTCCAAGCGTACCAAGGTAATAAGAGGCCAAGAGACCAACGGCGATGGCGATAATGGGCATAGCCGTTGTCTCCAGACCCACAGAGAAACCTGTGATGATATTGGTCGCTGGACCGGTCTCGGAGGCCTGAGCGATCTCGCGAACCGGGCGGTACTCGCCCGCCGTGTAATACTGAGTGATGTACACGATCACGATGCTTAGAACGATACCGATCAAACCGCAGTAGAAGTAATATTCACTGCCTAGAAGCTCCATAGTAACGAAGTAGAAGGCGATCGCCGCGAGTACACAAGTTATGTAGTATCCCCGGTTGAGCGCCTTCATGGGCTGCTCACTCTCTTTGCTCAGCCTGACTGCGGAGATGCCCACGAGAGCGGCAATGAGTCCAAAGGCACGGACAATCAGCGGGAAGAATATCCAGCCGGTATCACCGGTGACCCCCCAAATGGCGAGGCCGAGGATCATGGCACCGATGTTCTCAGCCGCTGTGGACTCGAACAGATCAGCACCACGACCCGCGCAATCACCGACATTGTCGCCGACTAGGTCAGCTATGACGGCTGGATTTCTGGGATCATCCTCAGGGATCCCAGCCTCGATCTTACCTACAAGATCAGCGCCAACATCGGCAGCCTTGGTGTATATTCCACCACCGAGCTGCGCGAAGAGTGCTGCGAAGCTGGCTCCGAAGGCGTAGCCGACGGCGTAGAACAGGGCTTCCCTAGTCCCGAATAGCATATCGTAGACAAAGAAAATACCTGCGACACCGAGGAGGCTAAGAGCCACCACGGCAATACCCGAAACGGCTCCACCTCTGAAGGATGTTACCAACGCCTCATTGAGTGTTCTCCTGGCCGCGCTGGCGGTACGGATGTTTGACTTCACAGCCACATACATCCCAATATAACCGGAAAGCGCGGAGAAGAAAGCACCGAGAATGAAGGCGACTCCCGTCTGGTAATTGATACCTATACCAATGATCACTGCCAGGATTATGCTTATTATGGCTATTGTCTTGTATTGCCGAGCCAGGTAAGCCATCGCACCTTCCTTGATAGCGTCCCCTATCTCTTGCATCTCAGGGGTGCCGGTATCCCTCCTAAACACGTTCCATGTGAGGAAACCAGCAAACGCAAGGCCGATGATACCTGCGATCGGAATAATATAGCCCAATGGATCCATATCCACCATGAGCAAAACCTCTTGGCATCTTTCGGGCGGTAATAATGATACCCATATAAATGATTTGTTCAATCGTCTTCCGTCGAATTGATGCTATTCTTGTTCGAATTAGTGATAAATAATCGATAAATATCAAAAATTATCCTATAAATTAGCAATTTATCATACAATTTATCCGAATTACAGAATTCCGTATATTTTTTCTATCTGAAAAACCAATATAAATATGGGTAATGGCATGGTACTCACGTTCATCTACGGAGCCCTCGCTGCAGTTGGGATAGGAGCCCTTATAGGTCTGGAGCGAGAGCGTAGAAGGAACGGAGATACCATACTTGTGGGCATCAGGACTTTTCCACTGGTTGCCCTCAGCGCATACATCGTGTCATTTCTGGGCAGGAACCATTCTGGCCTGGAAATCATGGTGGTAGTAGGTCTGCTCCTTTTCGGCGGCCTAGCGGTCCTTCTAATATACATCAGGCAAGCAATGGGATTTCCTGGATTCACAACGACCCTCGCATTCATCATCACATACCTGGTAGGAGTGATGATAGCCTATGACTACTTCATTGAAGCGGTGATTATTGGAGTTGTCACGACCGCCATACTGATGTCCAAGGAGAGAGTGCATGCCTTCGTTCAGGTTCTAACGGAGGAGGAGATCATAGGGGCACTGCAGTTCATCACCATTGCCTTCATACTCTATCCCCTTACCTTGAATCTTCAGCTTGAGGCACCCTGGACCATCTTCGGGAAGGGCGAGCCGCTGGACCTGAATATGGCCCTCCTGATAGTGGTCTTCGTGAGCACCATATCATTCCTTTCCTTCATAGTAGTCCGGTGGCAGGGGCCTTCATTGGGACTCAGGCTATCTGGCTTATTAGGAGGCCTGGTAAATTCCGAGGCAGCGACAGCATCTCTATGCGGACTGGTGAAGAAGAGGATTCAGCTGATGGACATGGCGGCTTGCGGGATCGTGCTGGCCAATTCAACCATGTTCGTAAGGAACCTTGCAGTCTGCATATTTGCCGACCCATCATTCGAAGTAGCTAGCCTAACCGTGGTGCCACTATTGTTACTTAGTGTACTCGGCATCGTCCTAGGCTGGAGAAGAGGCGGGAAGGAAATCCCCGTACAATTGGAGTTTGGTTCTCCCTTCGCCATCAGGCCCGCATTGACCTTCGGTGCCATTTTCTTCCTCATATCCGGTGCAGCCCTGCTCCTCCAGGACCAACTTGGAGGAGCTTTCATTTACTTCCTGGCCCTGGGAGGCTTCGCCTCTTCCGCGGCGGTTGTCGCCTCAGTTTCATCACTCACTCTTGCGGGCAGTATTGAACCCCTGGTGGCAGCGGAGATCGTGCTGCTGGCATGCGCTATCTCCTCCTTCAACAAGATAGTGATATCAAGGTTGATGTGTCCCCAACTCTCGAGAACCGCACGGGTAAGGTTGATCATCTCCACAGTAGCCGCATTCGCCGCCGCTGGACTGTTCTTCGCCCTCAGAATCTTGCCTTGAGTACCAAGATTCCATCAGTTCTGGTGATATCTATGGACTGTCTGCCTGTGATGTGATTGGTGCCCCTCATCTTGAGAACCTCGAGATACTTCCTCCGGGCTCCGGCCTCTTCCGAGAGGATCAGAAGAACAATGCCATCGACTGCGTACGATATCTCGGGTGGATAGAGCTCATCCGGTCTCACCTCCCCGGTGACCAAAGTGGTGGCGTTCCAGTTCTTGAGTCGGTTGGTCAGGTCAAAGAGAAAGGGCCGGTAACCGTCCTTGAGCATCCCTCCAACCACGGTAATGGGGTCGATCACGATTCTCTGTGGCATCACCTCGGCGATCTTCTCCTCTATTCTGTTGAGTATCTCATCGGAGTCCGGGTGCATGAGCAGGGACCCCAGATCCTCGTAGATGATGTCCTCACCGAAATAGTCCTGGTCCAGAAAGTCGAATTGTGACGCGTACCTTAGCATCCACTGGGTCGGTTCGCTAAGGGTCGTGAAATAGAGGCCTCTCTCCCCCTTTGAGACGCCTTCGCAGAGATATTTCAGGGCAAAGGTCGTCTTGCCGGTTCCGGCGGTACCTGAGAGGAGGATCACTGACGGGAATGGGAAGCCGCCCTCTATCATCTCATCAAGACCAGGTATACCTGTTGTGAGTCTAGGTAGATCCAAACGCTCGGATTTCATCTTCGGTTGATTGCTCAATTCACTACCTCCTTGTTGAAATTCATCTCAGAAACCTGCCTTGGGCTAGGACTCTCAGAGGATTGGGTGACATATGAGAGGTCTTTTCCCACCTTTATCTCCATGTCACTGAGCCTCTGAGCAGAACTGTAGATGGATTGGCTCCTTTGTCTGTCCATGACCATGGGTACGAACATGTTGCCGCTGGATTTGGCCGCTATTATGAAATTATTGATGAAGAGCTCCACCACAGGGTTCCGGTTGTAGATTTGAAGGGCGGAGAGGTTGTCTATCATTACGAACCCACAATCGCTAAGATCAAGTGGTCCGGGTGTACTGCTGACTGCCCAGTCCTCGAGTGCCGTCGGGAGGGTATCAATATGGAACGGTCCGTCAATAAAACCAACCTTCGCCTTTCCTTCTTTCCGATCCCCTGAGAACCGGCTGATGACATCAATGAATGTTATTCTATCGAGTTCGATCTGGTGCATCCTCAGTAGATGGACCATGTACTGATGAGGTCGATCTACCGAGATAAAGACTCCACCGTTTCCCTTCTCCTCCAGCAAACCCCTCAACAGTACGAGGTTGATCCTGACGAATTGAGTAGATGGGACATCAATCAGGACCACCCCACCCTGCGTCTTATCACCGATGGTATCAATCAGGGATCTCATCAGCTGGACATCGCGTTCGTTCATTACTTCCCCGCGACCGATTCGGGAAATTGAGTAATAAAGGTTTTCAGGTGAATATCTCAACTGATTTCTTTACGGTGAGATAGAAACGAGGACAAACACCATTCGAAATGCTTCAGATTCTCCAATGATTCCTGGCTTCCCAATTATTACGAAAGTCAGATAAATGACTAAACCATCCCATGGTGAGATGGTGTCCTCTGGTGATGCAATAGGCCTGTTGCTGGTCTATCTCTATGTCGCCTCAATCGTGCTATTCGCAAAGCTGTTGGATAGAATGGGAATCGACGATTGCAAGAGGAAGACCGTTCATATAATGATCGGTAATATCGTTTTCATCTGGTGGATCTTTGATTCTCCGTATGTCATGGCATTCTTGGCCGCGGCTCCTTTTATACCTCTACTATATCTGGCATCTCCCGCCAGTCGAGCGGGGCGATTCAAGGAGACATTCTTGGGGTCAGCGAGCAAGGAAGGACATGATCTTGGACTCGTCTACTACGCCATATCTTGGACCATACTGGCCTTCTTCCTCTTCGACTATCGTGCTGCCGCCTCTGTTGGGATCGTCGCAATGGCATATGGTGATGGGATGGGGGGATTCATAGGCAAGCGTATAGGACGGAGAACATTGCACAACGGGAAGACCTTGGAGGGTACTTTGGCCGTTTTCATGGCAACTACCATAGCCACGGTAGTGGTCCTGCTCTTCTACCAATGGCTCAATTTCATGGGAATACACGGGACTGCAATACTCAGCCTTCCTTTCATACTTGGGATCGCACTTTTCATGGGTGCATATGTGGCCATCGTAGAGTTGTATACTCCTGGTAAGTACGATAATCTGATTATTCCGATTTCATCCGCGCTAATACTCGTCGCGCTGGGGGTGTGAAGATCAGGTGGATCATCGTGGACGGGATAGACGGCTCGGGTAAGAGCACCATTGCTAACATGATGAAAGACCGCTACGAAGAGGAAGGAGACGACGTTTACCTGGTGGCTCATCCCTCGGAAAGGCTGCTTGGGAAGATATCACGGAGAGCCCTTCGGGGAAGAGGAAGGGTTTTGAAGCTGGTTGCCACCATTTTCTACATTTTGGATGTTCTCAACTCCGTACGACTGCTGAAGGCGATCAGGAAGCGCTACCAAACGGTCATATTCGTACGGTACTTGATGGGGGCCGCCTACCTTCCAGAGGAGCTAGCCCCAAAAGGATACCGATTCTTCAAGAATCTGCTGCCATTGCCAAGTAGACTTCTTTTAGTAGATATCGACCCAGAGGTGGCGCTGAGACGAATCGCTGAGAGGGACGACCATCTAGAGATGTTTGAGGATCTTGATAATTTGGTGAAGATCAGGCGGAAGGTCCTGCTACTCGCGGGCAATGACTGGGATGTAATAGATAACAGCGGCTCGGAGGAAGAGTCCAGGAAGGAAGTCATGAAGGTCCTCAACCACTGGGACCTTCATTCAAAGAACAAGTAGCACCTTTCTTGATCATGATCACTATCCCAATGGCCAATATTGCGATCAATATTCCTACAAGTTCCACCGCACCGATACCCAATGATACGTAGACTGGTGCCAGTGCCACTGGAGCAAGTGCGTATCCAAAGAATCGGAAACTATTGAAGATGGAGGAGACGGTTCCCCTGTTGTCGGGAGAGATCTCCACGGTAAGGGTCAATAAAGCGGACCACACAAACTGGACGCCCGAACCAAGCACTGCAAGGCCTGCCACGAAGTCTAGACTTCGATTCGAGAAGTACAGGATGGCCATCCCTATTATGAGCACAGCAAATCCGAGTGTGGCGGTAGGTTTGCGCCCTACGTGGTCCACTAGTCTCCCTCCAATGGGAGCGGAAAAGATACCAGCGATACCTGTCGCTGTCATTATGGTCCCTATCTCTGCATCGCTCAATTCAAGAGGTGGGAGGGATAGGGTATCAGATATGAAAGAGAGTGATGAGGCATAGCAGAGGAAAGTAAGGAATCCTGCGAAGGCCAAGAGGTAGATTGCCTGGAACCTGATGCACTTGGAGATCATGCTGATTACCGCACTCGGTCGTGCCTCACCCTTCTTGAATGAATACCCTCTGAAGGCGAGGAAGAATATGGTGGCGACGATAACGGTCAGCGCGGCCACCAGGATGAATGCGAGGCGCCAGTTGACCTCGGCGATGACTCCCGCGAAGAATGGGCCCGCTGCCACCCCCGCGGTACTGGCCGCACCCATGTATCCCATCCACCTTCCTCTGACCTCGAAGGGTGTGATGTCTCCCATAATGGCAAGGAGGACTGGCATGACAAATGAGTATCCCACCCCTTGGACGGTCCTGAACGCCAAGAAGGTGCTCAGATTGGGGCTCAGTCCGCAACATATCGACCCAACTGCGTAAATGAAAAACCCCACGGCCATGGTCTTCTTACGATCATAAATATCCGAAAGTGTCCCAGAGAAGAGCATGAAAATGGCAAAAGGTATCATGAAAAAGGTGATGGAAAGGAGGACCTCGGGGGCAGTGGCCTGGAATTCCTCTTTGAGAGTAGGAACTAGGGCAAGCACCATGTTACCAGCCAGGGGACCTAGGAAATTGGCGATGAGTACCGCTGCAGGCCTCCTGTAGTTCATCCATTTAGCATATAAGTAATAATATTTCAAATAACCCATATTTAGATGGGCCAGAATACGAATTCAAAGGCACAACTGTTGAGAATAATAGGGGACTCAAGCCCCTTCTAGAAAACCCAGGTCAATGAGAGCAAGGCATCGAAGGATGTCGGCACGTGTTACTATCCCGACCAGTTTTCCTTCGATGATCACGGGGAGACGGTTCACATTTTCTTCATTGATCATGGTAACCGCTTTGCTGATTGGGTCATCGGGTGAGAGCGTATGTACCTGCCTAGACATGATCTCTCGAACGGTCTTATGCTGGACCTCCCTCACCACGTCGTCGATAGCCTTCTCCTCGGTGTTCTTCTCGAAAGTCACACTCATGAACGAGAGTGAGGGGTAGATCATCTTTAACCGCTCCTCATATGGTTTTACAGACTTGACGATATCTGACTCAGAGACCATGCCCACCACCTCTCCGGTGGAATCAAGTACAGGTGCGCCCGAAATGGATCTCTCGAAAAAGACCTTGGAAACCTCTTGCAGGGTATCTTTCTCAGCAACAGTCACAACTTCCCGCGTCATGATATCCTCGACTTTCATGGATTGCACCTCTCATTGAATAAACGGAAGGGTTAATATTCCTATTGATTTCCCCGTAGAGTCTGACTCTACAAGAACTTCTCTCGATTCAGTATGCGCTAAAGGATGCTTGATTCTTTTCATTTGCTTTCCCACCTCTACCTTACGAAGTTAAAGTGGAATTCATAACACAGTAAGAAATGAGAAGGATGTCTCTCCGATCCATAACATCCGTCACACTAATCTCACTCGAATATTACCTGGTCTTGGCATAGCCGAGATGAGTGATTATACTCAAATGATAACTGACTATATTAACAGAGTTAACGATAGAAACATAAGGGTGTTAATATATATCACCCTGTTTACCAGGCTAAAATGGGGGAGAACTGACCTGGGGGAGGTGAGCATTATTATACCTATATCTCAGGGTCTGAAGGAATTAATAATCTAAATCATTTTATATTTTATTTTATAAATAAATTAATATGAAGGCGAGATGAATGAAAATTAAGAGGACTCTGTTGATTACCGCCTTAGCTCTATCTGTAGTACTGGCAACATTAATAGGATTCACTCATTCGTGCACACAGGACATTGATGAGAATCTCGTCCCCTTAACTAGTGGGAATCTGACCGATACGAACGTAGAGATGGGAGATGCAGGGTGGGTGGTTTCTCAACATGATGTTGCTACAGGTATCAGCCTCATGCTGTGGGAGGAACATGGTGGGTTCTGGGCAGATGCCGAAAAAAGACCATATCCCATTGTGGAGGATAACAATCTCTGCTGGGCGGCTACTGTCTGCAATATGCTCGAATGGAGTGGTTGGGGCTTTGTTGATGGAATGGATAATACCGATGACTTCTTCCAGTACTTCCAGGACCACGTGACAGATGGTGGAGGATATGTCGGAAATGGAATTGAATGGTGGTTTACCGGTATACTGCCTCCCCAGACGTCGGTTGAGGATGTCGACGTTGATGGCTTCTGGGCACCCGAATACGACTATAACACATATTCCTTGATCAGAGGCGAGACGGGAAGAAACGCCAGCGTATTGCCGGATATTGAGAATTTCCTGTTGTCCGGTTACGCGGTGGGACTCAATATTAACTCCATCTCTGGTGGCGGTGCTCATGCCATCAATTGCTGGGGAATAAACTACGATCCCTCGGTCGATCCTTTGACTAACCCGAACGAATACTATCTAGGAGTTTGGGTGACCGATTCAGACAGCCATGGAAACGTCATGAATGCAGCTAATTGGCTGATTTATTTCGAAGTCGAGTATGATCATGATAAAGGCTGGTGGTACATGCCCCACTACGGGGCAGGTTGGCGGATAGAAATGGCCAACGCTTTGATGCCATTCCCAGGGGAGTCCCGTCCTGTGGCTGATCTTGGTGGACCATATGTAGCGAATGAAGGCGATATCGTACTATTCAATGCAGCTGGAAGTACTGATGACGACCCTCTTCAGTACCGATTTGATTTCGATGCTGATGGAGAGTGGGATAGATCCTGGTCGTCGTTCAGTAATGCCAAGAATAGATGGTACGATGACTATTCGGGAGATGTCTATCTGGAGGTGTTCGACGGAAGGTTGAGAGACATGGACACCACGACGGTCACCGTCAACAATGTGGCCCCTACCATTGCAGTAACCGGAGGAACCTGGAGCCATCAGACAATTGACAGGAACGCCTACGTTCAATCAGACACGTCCTTGGCCGTCGACTCCAACAATAAGGTGCACATCACCTATACGGATAGTGACAACGGCAACCTCAAGTACGCCACCAACGCGGGCGGTAGCTGGAGCTATCAGACCATTGGACATCATGCATGGTTGCCCTCAATCGCCATCGACTCTAACGACAAGGTGCACATCAGCTATTGCGATTATACGAATAATGACCTCAAGTACGCCACCAACGCTGGAGGAACCTGGGACCATCAGATCGTTGAAGTGTCTGGTCTGTATTCCTTTTCGTCCATCGCTATCGACTCCAAGGACAAGGTGCACATCAGCTATACCGGTAGTGGATGGGCCGGACCTCTCAAATACGCAACCAATTCTGGCGGGAGCTGGGACGTCCAGACAATTGACGGAAAGGGCAGATGGGAAACATCCATTGCCATAGACTCCAACGACAAGGTCCATATCTGTTATAGTACAAATGTTAGCTTTCGGCACGCCACCAACGCCGGTGGCAGTTGGAGCAATCATTTCGTGGATAGCAGTGGATCAAGCGAATCTATCGCCATCGACTCCCACGACAAGGTCCACATTAGCTATGTCGGAGACTCAGGCCTCGAATACGCCACCAATGCTGGAGGAAGCTGGAACACCCAAACTCTCGATAGTTCTGGCGATATTGGACCTACTACGTCCATAGCCATCGACTCCAATGACAAGGTGCACATCAGCTACTATGACATCACACATTGGGATCTGGAGTACGCAACCAACGCCGGCGGAGGCTGGAGCTATCAGACTCCTGACGGTTATTACTCTGTGGGAGTAGGCTCGTCCATAGCCATAGACTCAAACGATAGGATCCATGTAAGCTATGTTGCTCTGACAAATTTCAATTCAGTAAACGATCTCAAGTACACTACCTTTGTCGGTGACTCGATCGCTGAGAATGGCGTAGCGACAGTTAGCGGAACCATCACCGATCCGGGCACGGAGGACACCTTCTACTTGACAATAGATTGGGGAGATGGCCAAACTAGTGCATATTGGTATGACAAAGGTACAACGACCTTCAGCCAATCCCACCAGTACCTGGACGACGATCCTAGTGGCACGCCATCGGATGACTACCTAGTTTCATTGTATATCATTGATGATGATGGCGGTAGGTCATCGACTAAAACTACGGTCATAGTCAACAATATTGCTCCCGTCATAACCGCCACAGGCGACTCGATCAATGAGAATGGGATGGCAACAATCAACTGTACCATCACCGATCCGGGTACGGAGGACACCTTCTACTTGACAATAGAATGGGGAGATGGCTATAATGAAACTTACCTCTATCCGCCGGGCACCACAGGTCTTAGTATCGCCCATAGGTACCTAGACGATCCTAGCGGGACTTCATCGGACGACTACACCGTGACCCTATACATTTGGGATGATGATGGCGGCAGGTCCTCGACCACAACTACGGTCACCGTGAACAATGTTGCC